>JAOPXM010000255.1 GCA_025965125.1 Nocardioides sp. | reverse complement strand
CACGATCTACTCGACCACCGACGACGGCATGCGCGTGACGGTCGGCGGCGTGGTGCTGATCGACGCGTTCTTCGACCAGCCGCCCACCGAGTACAGCGGCAGCATCGATTTGCAGGCGGGCGTGCGCTATCCCATCAAGGTGGAGTTCTTCCAGCACGGCGGCGGCTCGCGGGCAACCGTCGAATGGCAGCCGCCGGGCCAGCCGCGCGACGTGATTCCGCCGAGTCGGCTCTATCCGGTGAAGTGACGAAGGCGCGTCCCGGCTGCTTGGGCCGGGACCGGGGAAGCTCGTCTTCAGGTCGCCGGCAGCACTTCGACGCAGAGCGAGAGGTGGCGCTGGCCGGGCCCGTCGCGCACGATCGGCGCGGCGAGGATGCGGCCGTTGCGGTCGGTCGAAAGGCGCACCCGGCAGATGCGCTCCTCGAGGCCGCGCGGGCCCGGGCCGACCTTCGGCGGGCCGCCCTCCCACAGGATCGTGAGCGAGCCGTCGCGCGCCTCGTCGCGCATGACCGGCGCGCCGTAGCGCGTGATGAAGTCGCCGATCGACGTCCCGACGACGCGCTGGTTGACGATCGCCTGCGCATCCTCGTCGTTGACGTGAAGGACCGACTGGCAACCGGCGAGGGCAGAGGCAAAGGCGAGCGGCAGCAGCGAACGAAGCTTCACGGGATGGACGGAGAAAGAAGTGCGTTGGTGGCTCGCGCGTCACAGCGCATGCGAGAGACCGCCCATTCTGGCAGGGAAGCCCTGCGGTCAATGCCCCGGCCGCCAGCAGCGGCGATCAGGGGCATCGGTTGGAGCGGTCGCGTGAAAAAGCTAGGATGTCCGGTCGCAGGAGTCCGCCATGAAAGCATTCGTCCGCTGTTCGCTCATCGCCCTGGCCATCGGGGCCAGCGCGCTCGCGGCCGTCGGCGAGGCGCAGGCGCGCCCGTGGGGCGGCGGCCGCGGCGGCCACCATCACCACGGCTGGGGTGGCGTCGGCATCGGCGTGGGCGTGGGCATCGGTCTCGGCAGCGTCTACTACGGCTCGCCCTGGTACTACGGCAGCCCGTGGTATCCGACCTACGTCGTGCCGGCGCCGGTCTACGAGGTCGGTAGCGCGCCGCCCCCCGCACCCGTCACGCCGGCCGCGGCCGAGCCGATCATCTACCCGCGCAACGGGCAGAACGCGTCGCAGACCGAAGCCGACCGCCAGGCGTGCGAGCGCTGGGCCACCTCCCAGCCGAGCGCGGTCGCCGACGCATCCGTGTTCCAGCGCGCGACCGCGGCCTGCATGGACGGTCGCGGCTACACGGTTCGCTGAACGGTCGGCGCTCCGCCCACGTCACCGTCTGCGGTTTCTTCCATGCAGGTCTTCGCCGTGCTGCAGAACGTCTTCGCGGGCGCCATCGTGGCGGTCTGCGTCGCGCTCCTGGTGCACCAGTTCATCGGCGCGAGGCGCCGTCAGCGCCTGGACGCCCGGGTGCTGCGCAGCACGCTCGCCGTGCGAGCCTGGGTCCAGCGCGTCGCGCGCTGGCCGTCGGCACGCGAGACGGCGCGTCGCGAGGCCGAGGCGGCGATCCGGCGCGCGCGCGAGAAGGCCGGCGAGTGGGACGGCAACGTCTACCGGCCGAAGTCGTTCCGCAAGCCGCGCAAGCTCCACTGACTGCATGACGTCGCGGCGCCGCCCGGCGACCCTGCGTGCCCATTCGAGCGCTCCCGAGCGCTGGTCGGTCGACGCCGGCGGCGCCGAGGTCGCCCATCTCGACATCCCGGCCCATGCGACGCGCCAGCGCACGTTCGAGATCGATTGCCGGTTCGTGGTGATGCACCGCGGCGCCGGGCCGGCGTGGCATGCGATGCGGGTGCTCGTCGACGGCGCGCAGGAGTGGTCGCGCCGCGTGCCGACGCACGACGGCGACCACGACTCGCTCGACCTGCGCTTTCGCCGCACCGTTCCGGTCGGACGGCCGCTGCGCGTCACCGCCACCGGCGAGGCCGGCGGCGCAACGCGCCTGGCCCTCGCGATCAGCGCCGAGGAAGACGCCGGCTGACGACGTGCCGCCCCGGCGCCGACCTGCGCGAGCGGCCCGCGCGGCGGCCCGCTACGGATAGTCAACCGGACGCGGCGGCGAAGGCGGCAGCGGAATGAACTCGCTTTCCCCGGGCACCTGGGCGAAGCGCCCGGTCTGCCAGTCGGCCTTGGCCTGCTCGATGCGCTCGGTCGAGCTCGAGACGAAGTTCCACCACAGGTGGCGCGGCCCGTCCATCGGTTCGCCGCCGAACACCATCAGGCGCGCCGCGCCACCCTCGGCGGAGACGACGATCTCGGCGCCGGGCGCGAAGACGACCAGCTGTTCGGTCGCGAACACCGAGCCGTTCGGAGCGCCGACCGCAATGCGACCTTCGACCACGTAGGCGGCACGCTCGACATGCTCGACCGGCAGGCGAAAGCGCCCGCCCGGCTTCAGCACCACGTCGGCATAGAACATGTCGCCATGCACCACGGCCGGCGCGCGCACGCCGCCCAGGCTGCCGCTGATCAGGCGCGCCTCGGCGCCGTCGTCGCCGAGGAGCGGCAAGGCGCTGCGCGGATGGTGCGCGAACGCGGGCTCGTCTTCCTCGTGGGCCTGCGGCAGGGCCACCCAGGCCTGGATGCCGAACAAGCGCCCGCCGGCCGCACGCGCTTCGGCCGGCGTGCGCTCCGAGTGGACGATGCCGCGACCCGCCGTCATCCAGTTGAGCTCGCCCGCACGGATCGGCTGCACGCTGCCCAGGCTGTCGCGGTGCAGGATCTCGCCATCGAAGAGATAGGTGACGGTGGCCAGCCCGATGTGCGGATGCGGCCGCACGTCGAGCCCGTGGCCGCCGCGCAGCACCACCGGTCCCATCTGGTCGAAGAACACGAAGGGTCCGACCATGCGGCGTTGCGCCGACGGCAACGCCCGCCGCACGGTGAACCCGTCGCCGAGGTCGGTGCTGCGCGGAATGACGACGGTCTCAATGCCGGCCGGCATCGCCTTGGCTGATGTGTTCATCGGTGGCCTCCGAGGCAGAGCATGCCCCATCCAGGCGCGCGATGCAGGCCCCGCGACGGGCCGGGCCGCTCGCAAGATTTACCGCAGGATTCCCGCGTTGCGTGTAAGGACGGGCGGTTCAGAACGAGATCGGCATGCGGACCGTAAGGGTCACGTCCGGCGTGTCGCGCGTCAGTCCGGCGCCGAGCGACACGTTGAGGGTGCGCCTGTCGCTGAGCCGGTAGGAATAGCCGAGCAGCAACGTGCCCAGCTGCACGCGCACGGAATCGGCAGCGGGCTGGCCGCTCACCTTGGTCTTGCCCACCGACGCGTGGTCGTAGCCGATGCTGAACGACGACTTTTCGTTGAGCCCGAGGCCCATGCCGAAGTTGAACCCGAAGATGCCGCCGGGCGAGACCTTGCCGAGGAACTCGTCGCCGGTGTCGGTCTTGCGGCTCACGTTGTCGCGGCTGAAGGTGTGGAGGTAGCTCACGGTGCCGAAGAACACCGCCGGGTCCGACGGGTACAGCATCGTCAGCGCGGGCTGCAGCCCATAGAAGCCCGAGCCGGTGGGCAGCTCGGTCTGGATGCCGTCGTTGCGAAAGCCGATCACCCCCTTCGAGGTCTCGACCTCGAAGGGATCCTTGCCGGTGCGCGACTTGAAGCGGAGGCTGCCGATGTAATAAGGACGGTCGAGCCCGCCGTCGTTGAACTGGTAGCGGCCCGTCACCTCGACATCGCCGAGCCCGCGTCCGGTCGCATCGAACACGGTCGAGTTGGTCGCTGCGCCCTGCAGGAATTCGCGGCCGACTCCGGTGTCGGCGCGGTACACGTAGGGCACCTTGGCCTCGAGCTCGAAGCGATTGCTGAGCCCGAAGCGGCCGGTGAGCGCGGCCGTGACGGTGGTCCGCCGCACCTCGCGGATGTCGATCACGCCGACGAGGATCGCGGGAATGATGGTGTAGCCGACGAGCGCGATGCGGTTGCTCGACGAGTACGCGTACTGAAGCGAGGGTTCGAGCACGTAGCG
>JAOPXM010000250.1 GCA_025965125.1 Nocardioides sp. | reverse complement strand
GGTGCAGGTCCGGCCGCTGTTATTCAGGTAGAAACGCCCGCTCCCGCCGCCACTGTACAGGTTCCCTCCGGTATCGAAGCACAAGCCAAGGTTGCAGTTGGAAACGAGGACTGGCGGCGCCTGTGTGACGGGTGCCGATTGCAGCGGCAATGGCGGGGTCGGCGCAGCGGAAGGCAGTGCGAGGGGCATCGAAGGCGCCGGCACGGGGGCCGGACCCCCTACCGGCGCCGGCGGCGCAATTGCCGGGGTCGTCAAGGTGAACGGCACGCCACCGGGTGCGGCGACCGAAGGCAGGCTGCTTGCCGCCAACACCAGCGTTGGGGCGACCCGGTACAGTAGTTTGCGTTTCATGACGTCCTCCCGTGAATGAGATGTGGCGAATCGTACTCCCGTCATATGGCAGCACGATGGATGGATCATTAAGGGAGATTAACGTTACCGCGACGGGCACCCTGGGCCGGGCAGTTACGTATAATGAAAGCTCCCTGATACGGGGGACTTCGCGATGAAGAATGCAACGCTCCGGCAGCTGAAGGTCTTCGAATCCGTCGCCCGGCACTTGAGTTACTCGCGTGCCGCGGAGGAGCTGTATCTGACGCAGCCGGCGGTATCGCTGCAGGTCAAGACGCTCGAAGAACACGCAGGCATTGCGCTGTTCGAGCAGCTCGGCAAGAAAATCTACCTGACGGCGGCCGGCGTGGAGCTCCTCCAGTTCAGCCGCGACGTCATCCAGCGTTTCCAGGAAGTGGACGAAGCGCTGACCCAGTTCAAGGGCATCTCGGGAGGCAGGCTGAACGTCGCGGTGATCAGCGCCGGGGATTATTTTTTCCCGCGCCTGTTGGTCGAGTTTGCCGGCCGCTACGTTGGCGTCAGCCTCAACTTTACCGTCCACAACCGGGAAGAACTGCTGGGCCAGCTCGCGCACAACCTGACCGACCTGGCGGTGATGGTGCGCCCGCCCGTCGACATGGACACCATCAACGAAGCGTTCGCACCTCATCCCTACGTCATTGTCGCGCCGCCACACCACCGGCTCGTGGGAAGGATAAGCATCCCCATGGCCGATCTGAAGCGCGAACCTTTCGTGGTTCGCGAACACGGATCGGAGACCTGGAATTCGATGGAGGACGCCTTTGGCGCACAGCTGGCGGACCTGAATATCGCGATGGAAATAAGGAGTACGGAAACGATCAAGCAAGCCGTCATCGCCGGCATGGGCATCAGCTTCCTGTCGGCCCACACCATCGGCCTTGAAAGGCGCGCAGGTAGTCTTGCCGTACTTGATGTGCAAGGCTTTCCGTGCATGCGCAACTGGTTCGTCGTGCATCGCAAAAGCAAGCGCTTGCCACCGGTAGCGCTCGCATTCAAGGACTTCCTGCTGAACGACGGTGGCGCGCTGGTTGAGAAAATTGTCGGAGGACAATTATGAAGAACATCGAAGTTAACCAGACGAATGCCGTGGCTGACCCCTGGTATCAGGCCTTGTTCGAAGCCAATCCGCAGCCGATGTATATCTATGATGCGGCGACCCTGGGATATCTCGCGGTCAACGAGGCGGCGACTGCCCATTACGGCTTCACCCGTGACGAATTCCTGTCGATGACGACCAGGGATATCCGGCCCGCCGAGGACGTTCCCGCCCTGCTGGAAGAGGTCGCGCAACTAAGGGCAACCCCGCAAACAGGCTTCCTGAAGAGCGGCGTACGCAAGCACCGGAAAAAAGACGGTTCGATTATTTACGTCGAGACCGCCAAGGAGCTGCTCATGCTCGATGGCAGGCAGGCGATCTGCGTCCTGGTCAATGACGTGTCCGCACGCGAGCTGGCGTCACGCCAGATCGAGCGGCTGGCTTTTTATGATGACCTGACCGACCTGCCTAACCGTGCAAAACTGCGCAGCGATCTGGAGGAAGCGATCGCGCGCGCGCAAGGGACGGGAACTTCGCTGGCGCTGCTGGTCCTGGAACTGGTCCGGTTTCGGGAGATTAACTATACGATGGGACATGTGACAGGCGATCAACTGCTCAAGCGGATCGGCCCGCGCCTCAGGCAGGCGGCAGGCGACAACGCCACGGTCGCCCGGATCAGCAACGTGCAATTCGGGGTGTTCGTGTCCGACCTCAGCGCCAGGGAGGCCATGCATCTCACCAATCGCCTGCTCAATACCTTGAAGGATCCCGTGCCTGTCGGAGAAATCAGTTACGAGCTGGGCGCGCACGCGGGCATCGCATTTTTTCCCGGTCACGGGAATTGCGCCGACGTGTTGCTGCGGCATGCCGATATCGCACTCTTCCAGGCGAGGAAGGTTGGCCGGGACTACGCCATCTATGACGCCGTGCATGACCCGTACGACCCGCAACGGCTGGCCATGCTCAACGAGTTCCACAAGGCGATCAAGGAAGGACAGCTGCAGCTGTACTGCCAGCCGAAGGCAAGTTTCCAGACCGGTCCGATTACCGCCGCGGAAGCGCTCGTGCGCTGGTGGCACCCGGTGCATGGCCTGATTCTCCCGGACCGGTTCATTCCGCTGATCGAACCCACCGAGTTGATCCAGCCCTTGACGCAGTGGATGCTCAAGGCGGCGATTCATCAATGCTATCAGTGGCGTCAACAAGGCCGCAAGATTTCCCTGGCGGTCAACCTGTCGGTGCGAAACCTGCTTGACCCCGACCTGCCCGACACCATCGATGGCCTTCTGAAAATCTGGGGCGCCGACCCCCACTGGATGGGCTTTGAGGTCACCGAAAGCAGCATCATGGCAGACCCACTGGCCTCGCTGCGCGTGCTCGATGAACTCCATCAAATGGGATTCAAGCTATTTGTCGACGATTTTGGCACCGGCTATTCCAGCCTGAGCTACCTGATGAAGCTCCCGGTCGATGTCATCAAGATCGACCATTCCTTTACCATGAATATGATCGAGGATCGGCATGCGGCGGCGATTGTGAAATCGACGATCGAGATTGCCCATAACCTGGGGATGGAAGTGGTTGCCGAAGGCACCGCAAGCAAAGAAATCTGGGAAGCACTGGCGCTGCTGGGCTGTGACCAGGCGCAGGGTGACTATGTGAGCGTGCCGATGCCCGCCAAGGAATTCTCGACCTGGCTCGATCATTCCTCTTGGGCCTGCTCAACTGCTGGTTAATAGCGGCGCACTGTTCCGCCGGTATCGGTCCGCTTCAAAACACGTGATTGAATTTTTTTCCAGATAAACCCAGCCACCGCCATCATGATTAACTTACGCATATACACCTCCGGTTGATATGAGCGTCTACTGCCATCCGCATTCACTTCAGCAGCACTGAATATTGACCATACTCCGAACCATCCAGCGGTGTCCCCCGGTGTCACACTAGTTGTCGCCTCTAGATTTTACCCAAATATAGAGGCGCAAGATGAACGCAAGGTATTCCCCGGCATTTGTAGAACAGGCACTGGTCAAGGTATTCTCTCGTGGCGGCAGGAGCGTGCAGGCAGTCGCGGACGATATCAACGTCAATTACCACACGCTTAAGAATAGGATGGTGAGGAAAGTAGTGGAAAAATCGAATACTCCGGCTGCAAAAGAGAAACGCCCACAGGATTGGAGCGCTCAAGAGCAACTGGTGGCGTTGCATGAGACCCACGGCATGACAGGTGAGACGTTGAGTGCGTGGTGCCGTGAGCACGGTGTTTTTCCTCATCATTTAACCGAGTGGCAAGCGGCGTTTTGCACGGATAGAAAATCGGGTCCTGCG
>JAOPXM010000135.1 GCA_025965125.1 Nocardioides sp. | reverse complement strand
GTGTCACCCCGACGTCACCTGCATCACATCGAGGCGATCAGGCGGTCCACGCGGTCGTCGTGGGCCCGGAACGGGTCCTTGCACAGGACCGTGCGCTGGGCCTGGTCGTTGAGCTTCAGGTGCACCCAGTCGACGGTGAAGTCACGACGGCGCTCCTGCGCACGCTTGATGAAGCTGCCGCGCAGCCGCGCCCGCGTCGTCTGGGGCGGCACCGACTTGGCGCGGAAGATGGCCAGGTCGTTGGTTACCCGCTTGACTGCCCCACGCTTCTCCAGCAGGTAGTACAGCCCGCGGTCGCGGTGGATGTCGTGGTAGGCGAGGTCGAGCTGGGCGATCCGCGGGTGCCCGAGCGGCAACCCGTGCTTCGCGCGGTAGCGGTCGATCAGCTTCCACTTGATCACCCAGTCGATCTCGCGGTCGACCAGGCCCAGGTCATCGGACTCGATGGCCTTGAGCCCGCGCTCCCACAGGTCGAGGCACTGCTCGATCACCGGTGTGCTGATCTGCCGCCGGTCGACGAAGTCGCGGGCCTTGGAGAGGTACTCGCCCTGGATCTCGAGGGCGCTGGCCTCGCGGCCGTTGGCGAGGCGGACCTTGCGGCGACCGGTGACGTCGTGCGAGATCTCCCGGATCGCCCGGATCGGGTTCTCCATCGTGAGGTCGCGCATGATCACGCCCTCCTCGATCATCCGCAGCACCAGGTCGCAGCTGGCGACCTTCAGCATTGTCGTCGTCTCGCTCATGTTGGAGTCACCGACGATCACGTGGAGCCGGCGATACTTCTCCGCGTCCGCGTGGGGCTCATCGCGGGTGTTGATGATCGGGCGGCTCCGGGTGGTCGCGCTGGAGACGCCCTCCCAGATGTGCTCGGCGCGCTGCGAGACCGAATAGCTGGCACCGCGCGGGGTCTGGGTGATCTTGCCGGCACCGACGATGATCTGGCGGGTCACCAGGAACGGGATGAGCACGTCGGCCAGCCGGGAGAACTCGCCGGCCCGTCCGACGAGATAGTTCTCGTGGCAGCCGTAGGAGTTGCCAGCGGAGTCGGTGTTGTTCTTGAAGAGGTAGATCTCGCCCTGGATGCCCTCGTCGTGCAGGCGCTGCTCGGCGTCGAGGAGCAGTCCCTCGAGGACCCGCTCCCCCGCCTTGTCATGGGTGACGAGCTCGCTGATGTCGTCGCACTCCGGGGTGGCGTACTCGGGGTGGCTGCCCACGTCGAGGTAGAGGCGGGCACCGTTGCGGAGGAACACGTTGCTGCTGCGACCCCAGCTGACAACCTTGCGGAACAGGTAGCGGGCGACCTCGTCGGGGCTGAGACGGCGCTGGCCCTTGAACGTGCACGTGACGCCGTACTCGTTCTCGATGCCGAAGATGCGCCGGTCCATGACCCAACCCTACGGGGCCACCGGCGGTGCCGTGGGCGGCTCGCCCGTCCCGGGGTCCTCGAGCGGGGAGACGTTGCCGCTCTCCTGGTCCGTCGGGTCCGCGGGGTCGTCGGGAGTGGTGTCCGACGGCGCCGTGCCCGGAGCCGAGTCACCGGGCTGGGTCGGGGCCGCCACGGCCGGACCCCGGTGCCCCAACAGGGTCTCGAGCCGGGCCGGGCTCAGCCGGCTGAACTTGCGAGGCTGTGTGCGGGTGCGGTCAAGAATTGCGACCTCGAGATCCTTGAGCGGGATCACCCGGTCCGTGGTGGCCCCCTTGTCGTCCGTCGAGTGCCCCAGCGCCGCCACGGCCATCCGGACGGCCTCCTGGAGCGAGGTGCCGTCGGTGTAGTGCTCCGTCAGGTAGCTGGCGACCACGTCGGCCGCGCCACCCATCACGGCGTACCCGTGCTCGTCGGCGACCTGGCCGTCGTAGGTCAGGCGGTAGATCTGGTCGGCGGCGGCCTCGTCACCGATCTCCGCCACGAAGAGCTCGACCTCGTAGGGCTTCTCACCCCCGCTGGAGAAGATCGTGCCGAGCGTCTGGGCGTAGGCGTTGGCGAGCCCGCGACCGGTCACGTCGCGCCGGTCGTAGGCGTAGCCGCGCATGTCGGCGAGCCGGACTCCGGCGATCCGAAGGTTCTCGAACTCGTTGTAGCGGCCGACCGCGGCGAACGCGATCCGGTCGTAGATCTCCGAGACCTTGTGCAACGCCTGCGAGGGGTTCTCGGACACGAAGAGGATGCCACCGGCGTACTGCACGGTCACGACCGAGCGGCCTCGGGCGATCCCCTTGCGCGCGAAGTCGGCCCGGTCCTTCATCAACTGCTCGGGCGAGACGTAGAAAGGCATGCTCATGCGGGTAGCTCCTGGTGATCGAGCCTGTCGAGAAGGTTCACGTCAGGGACGCGGCCGGGCCGTCGGGACGAGTCATTCGGCCGGCTATCACCCGGTCGGCGATGTCGGCGACGTCGGAGTCGGGCAGCCGGTGGGCACCCTCGGCGGTGATCACCTGGACGACGGGGAAGATCCGCCGGGTCAGGTCGGGCCCACCCGTGGCGGAGTCGTCGTCGGCGGCGTCGTAGAGCGCCTGGATGGTCGCGGTCACGCAACCGGTCTCGTCGAGGTCGTCGCGGTAGAGCTTCTTCAGCGAGCCGCGAGCGAACAGCGACCCCGAGCCGACCGAGTGGAACGCGGTCTCCTCGTAGCGCCCACCCGTTACGTCGTAGCTGAAGATGCGGCCCTGCCCCGCCTGGAGGTCGTAGCCGGCGAACAGCGGCACCACGGCGAGGCCCTGCATGGCCATCCCGAGGTTGGCCCGGATCAGTGCTGCGAGCCGGTTGGCCTTGCCGTCCATCGACAGCGTGGTGCCCTCGATCTTCTCGTAGTGCTCGAGCTCGGTCTGGAACAGACGGACCATCTCGACCGCGAGCCCGGCCGTGCCGGCGATGCCGACCGCAGAGAACTCGTCGGCCGGGAAGACCTTCTCGATGTCGCGCTGGGCGATGATGTTGCCCATCGTGGCGCGGCGGTCGCCGGCCATGACCACACCCCCCGTGAACGTCGCGGCGACGATGGTGGTGCCGTGCGGTGCGAGGTCGCCGGCCTGGCCCTGGGGGATGGCACGCCGCCCCGGCAGCAGGTCCGGCGACTGCTCGGCGAGGAACTCACTGAACGACGAGACACCCGGCTGCAGGAACGCGGCCGGGAGACGGGGACCAGTCATGCTTGGCCCCGTCGTGACCCGCAGCGACGCGAGGATCCGCGTGGGGCGTTGATCACTGTCCGCCCTTCTGGATGAACGACTTCACGAAGTCCTCGGCATTCGACTCGAGCACCTCGTCGATCTCGTCGAGGATCGCGTCGATGTCGTCGTCCAGGGCTTCCTTGCGCTCGGCGACGTCGGTCTCCGGGGCGACCTCGGTCGCCTCCTCGGTCTCTGACGACTTGCGCGGTTGCTTCTGCTCCTGTGCCATGTCCCGACCCTATCCAGTCCGACCCACATTCGTGGGCCCTAGCGGCCCTGCGGACCCTCAGCGCCCCCGCGTCAGAGCTGTGAACAGGGCCTCGGCGGTCTCGGAGCGGTCGAGCAGCTCGCCCACATGCGCCTTGCTGCCGCGCAGCGGATCGATCGTGGGGACGCGCTGGAGCGACTCGCGCCCGGGCAGGTCGAAGATCACCGAGTCCCACGACGCCGCCGCGACGTGCTCGGCGTACTTCTCCAGGCACCGGCCGCGGAAGTAGGCGCGAGTGTCCTCCGGCGGGTCGTGCATGGCCGCGGTGATCGACGCGTCGTCCAGCAGCCGCTCGATCCGGCCCATGCCCACCAGCCGGTGGTAGAGCCCCTTCTCGGGGCGGATGTCGGAGTACTGGTAGTCGATCAGCTGCAGCTTGGCGTCGCTCCACTCCAGCCCGTCGCGGTCGCGGTACTGCTCGAGCAGCTTCAGCTTGGCCACCCAGTCCAGCTCACGCGCACAGAGCATCGGGTCCCGCTCCAGTCGGTCCAGCACGGACTCCCAACGGGCCAGGATGTCCACGGTCTGCGGGTCCGCGGCGTCGCCGTACCGGTCCTCGACGTACTTCTTGGCCAGGTCTAGGTACTCGAGCTGGAGCTGGATGCCCGTCAGCTTGCGCCCGTCGCTGAGAGAGATGAGCTGGCGGAGAGTCGGGTCGTGCGACACCGCACGCAGGGCCGAGACCGGACCGTCGATGCTGAGGTCACGGGTGATGAAGCGGTCCTCGATCATCGCAAGCACCAGCGCGGTCGTGCCGACCTTGAGGTACGTCGACACCTCGGAGAGGTTCGCGTCGCCGATGATCACGTGCAGGCGGCGGTACTTCTCCGGGTCGGCGTGGGGCTCGTCGCGGGTGTTGATGATCGGGCGCTTGAGTGTGGTCTCGAGCCCGACCTCGACCTCGAAGTAGTCCGCTCGCTGGCTGACCTGGAAGCCGTGCTCGCGCCCGTCCTGTCCGATGCCGACCCGACCAGAGCCGACAATGACCTGGCGGCTCACGAAGAACGGCGTCAGGTGGCGCACGATGTCGGCGAACGGTGTCGAGCGCCGCATCAGGTAGTTCTCGTGGGCGCCGTACGACGCGCCCTTGTTGTCGGTGTTGTTCTTGTACAGGGCGATGGGGGCTCCACCCGGCAGCTGGCTGGCCCGACGCTGGGCGTCGAGCATCACCTGCTCTCCCGCCTTGTCCCACTTCACGATGTCCAGGGGCGAGGTGACCTCGGGCGTGGAGTACTCCGGGTGGGCGTGGTCGACGTAGAGCCGCGCGCCGTTGGTGAGGATGACGTTGGCAAGGCCCATGTCCTCGTCGGTCAGCTGGGCCGGATCGGCGGCCTGGCGCGACATCTCGAAGCCGCGGGCGTCGCGCAGCGGAGACTCCTCCTCGAAGTCCCAGCGGGCGCGGCGCGCCCGTACGGTGGCCGAAGCGTAGGCGTTGACGACCTGTGAGGACGCCACCATTGGGTTGGCCATCGGCTGGCCCTGGACCGAGATGCCGTACTCGACCTCGACCCCCATGACCCGGCGCACACTCATGAGATGAGCCTACGCTCGGGGCCCGACTTCAACGGAGGTGTGTCATGGGTCTCTGGGCCGACAGGGTGGTGCCGCGTCTCACCGACAAGGCGCTGGGCAACGACGAGATCGGCCAGTTCCGCGCCGTCGCGTGCTCGGGTCTTCATGGGCGGGTGCTCGAGATCGGGTTCGGAAGCGGCCTGAACCTGCCGCACTACCCGCCCGAGGTCACGTCGGTCAGCGCGGTCGAGCCGGCCGACCTGGGCTGGGCCCTTTCGGAGAAGCGGCGCGGCCGCTCCTCGGTCCCGGTCGAGCGTGCCGGCCTGGACGGTCAGCGCCTCGATGCGCCGGATGCGTCGTACGACGGCGTCCTGTCGACGTTCACGCTGTGCACCATCCCCGACGCCGTCGCGGCGCTGGCAGAGGTACGGCGGGTGCTCCGGCCTGGCGGGGCGTTCCACTTCCTCGAGCACGGCCGGGCTCCCGACGACAACGTCGTGGCGTGGCAGCGCCGTCTCGAGCCGGTCCAGAGGCGGGTCTTCGCCGGCTGCCACCTGACGCGGGACGTCCCCGCCCTCGTCGGGGCCGCCGGCCTGGACGTCACGATGCTCGAGCAGAGCTATCTGCCCGGCCCCCGGATCGGCCGTCCCTGGAGCTACGGCTACCTGGGCCGGGCCGTTCGCCCGGTGTAGGTCCGAGTGGGTCCGCAGTAGGTTCGGCCGGTGACCGACGACACGGACCACTCGGAGCGCGCCATCGCTGCGGCCGAGGACCTCGGCCTCCCGTACACCGTCACCCGGCACGGCCCGGTGCGCTCCCTCGAGGAGGCGGCCGCGGCACGCGGTGTCGAGCCGAGGCAGATCGTCAAGACGATGGTGGTGCGGGTGAGCGAGGGTGACCACCGCTTCGTCCTGGTCCCGGGAGACCGCGACATCGCCTGGCCGAAACTCCGGGCCCTCCTCGCCGCCAACCGGCTCTCGCTGCCGAGCGCGGAGGAGGCCCGGGAGGTGACCGGCTACGTGCGGGGCACGATCACACCGCTCGGCAGCCGCACTCTCCTGCCGGTCGTCGTCGACGCCTCGATCGCCGGTCGGGTATCGATCGGAGGCGGCGCGCACGGCGTCGCTCTCAGTGTCGACGCCGATGAGCTCGTGGCGGCTCTCGGTGCGACGGTCGCGGACGTGACCTAGCCGGCCGGTCGCACCTAACCGTTCAATTGCTGGGAAATGGTCGCGATTCGCCCCGTTACTGGTCCCATTCCCAGCAATTGAACGAATACGCGCGCGAATCCGCCCGTTGGAGCTTGCTACCTGACGAACCGGCGCTGCCCACAGGCACGGACGGACCGACCCGGCCCACAGGCACGGACGAACCGGCGCTGCCTACAGGTACTGGCCCGTGTTCGCGACCGTGTCGATGGAGCGGCCCGGCTCGGTGCCCTGCTTGCCGGTGATGAGCGTGCGGATGAACACGATCCGCTCGCCCTTCTTGCCGGAGATGCGAGCCCAGTCGTCGGGGTTGGTGGTGTTGGGGAGGTCCTCGTTCTCCTTGAACTCGTCCACGCACGCCTGCATCAGGTGTGAGACCCGCAGGCCGCGCTGGTCGTGGTCGAGGAGGTCCTTGATCGCCATCTTCTTCGCTCGGTCGACGATGTTCTGGATCATCGCGCCCGAGTTGAAGTCCTTGAAGTAGAGAACTTCCTTGTCGCCGTTGGCGTAGGTGACCTCGAGGAAGCGGTTCTCCTCGGTCTCGGTGTACATCCGCTCCACCGTGGCCTGGATCATGCCGGCGACGCACGCGTCACGGTCGCCGCCGAACTCGGCGACGTCCTCGGCGTGCAGCGGCAGGCTCGCGAGGAGGTACTTGGAGAAGATGTCGCGGGCCGACTCGGCGTCGGGGCGCTCGATCTTGATCTTCACGTCCAGGCGACCGGGCCGCAGGATCGCCGGGTCGATCATGTCCTCACGGTTGGAGGCGCCGATGACCAGGACGTTCTCCAGCAGCTCGACACCGTCGATCTCACTCAGCAGCTGCGGCACGATCGTGTACTCGACGTCGGAGGAGACACCGGACCCGCGGGTGCGGAACAGCGAGTCCATCTCGTCGAAGAAGACGATGACGGGCGTGCCCTCGCTGGCCTTCTCGCGGGCCCGCTGGAAGACCAGCCGGATGTGGCGCTCGGTCTCGCCGACGTACTTGTTCAGCAGCTCAGGGCCCTTGATGTTGAGGAAGTAGGACTTCCCCTCCTGGCCCGTCTTCGCCGCGACCTTCTTGGCGAGAGAGTTGGCGACCGCCTTGGCGATGAGCGTCTTGCCGCACCCGGGCGGGCCGTAGAGGAGGACGCCCTTCGGTGGCTTGAGCTGGTGCTCCTTGAAGAGCTCGGGGTGGAGGTAGGGCAGCTCGACGGCGTCGCGGATCTGCTCGATCTGGCCGCCGAGGCCGCCGATCGACTCGTAGGCGATGTCGGGGACCTCTTCGAGGACGAGCTCCTCGACCTCGGACTTCGGAACCTTCTCGTAGACGTAGCCCGCCCGCGAGTCGAGCAGCAGGGAGTCACCGGCCCGGATGTGCTCGTGCAGCAGCGGCTCGGCGAGGCGCACGACACGCTCCTCGTCGGCGTTCGCGATGACCAGGGCGCGGTCGCCGTCGGCGAGCAGCTCCTTGAACATCACGACCTCACCGACCTGCTCGTACTCGAGGGCCGCGACGACGTTGAGGGCCTCGTTGAGCATGACCTCCTGGCCCCGGAACAGCCGGTCGAGGTCGACCGAGGGGCTCACGTTGACGCGGAGCTTGCGGCCGCCGGTGAAGACGTCGATGGAGTCGTCCTCGTTGCGGGTCAAGAAGGTGCCGAAGCCGGCCGGGGGCTGCGCCAGCCGGTCGACCTCCTCCTTGAGCTTCATGATCTGGTCGCGGGCCTCGCGCAGGGTCTCAGCGAGGCGCTCGTTCTGGGACGTGACGGCGGAAAGTGAGCGCTGCGTGTCCGCGAGCCGGAGCTCCAGGCCGCGCGACTGCGTGGGCCCGTCACTGAGCCGACGTCGAAGGTCGGAGACCTCAGCCTCGAGGAAACGCACCTGGCTCATGAGCTCGTCGGGACTACGGCCACCCGTGCTGGAAACGCCTTCTGATGTGGGCATCGACGTCACCTCCTGTTCTTGCGACCCTACCGGGGAGATGTCACAACGGAAGTCATTAACCAGCGGTGTTGGTCACGATTCGGAAGCAGGCCTGGGACCGGTGTAGTCCTCCCCGTAGGCCCCGGGAGCGGGCCGGCGGCGCTTCAGCGGCGGCTTCTGCCCGGGCGCCATGCGTCGGGCGGTGACCAGGAACGCCGTGTGGCCGATCATCTTGTGCCCCGGCCGCACTGCCAGTCCCTCGACGTGCCAGTCGCGCACCAGGGATTCCCAGGCCTGCGGCTCGGTGAACCCCCCGTGGACCCGGACGGTCTCGACGAAGCGGGACAGCTGGGTCGTGGTGGCGACGTACGCGCACACGATGCCGCCGGGCAGCAGCGCCGCCGCCGCCGCATCCAGGCACTCCCAGGGCGCGAGCATGTCCAGGATGATCCGGTCGCAGCGCTCACCGGACGCTGGAAGCTCCTCGGCCAGGTCGCCGAGCGTCAGGCTCCACGCCGGGTGGTGGCCCCCGAAGAACTGGGTGACGTTCTGCCGGGCCACATCAGCGAACTCCTCGCGGCGCTCGTACGACGACACCCGCCCGTGTGGCCCCACCGCCCGTAGCAGCGAGCAGGTGAGCGCACCGGACCCGACGCCGGCCTCGACCACGTGGGCCCCCGGGAACACGTCGACCATGGCCACGATCTGGGCAGCGTCCTTCGGATAGACCACGGCGGCGCCCCGCGGCATCGACACCACGAACTCCGAGAGCAGCGGGCGGAACACGAGGTACTCGCCCCCGGCCGACGACGTGACCGTGAAGCCCTCTTCCCGGCCGATCAGCTCGTCGTGCTCGAAGTGCCCGCGGTTCGAGAAGAATCGCTTGCCGGCCTCGAGGCAGATGTTGTGGCGCCGGCCCTTGCTGTCGACCAGGCGCACCCACTCCCCTTCGCGCAGGTGGCCGCGGTGGACGCCGGACCACGCGTCGGTGCTGACGTCCGGGAGCGGGTCGGTGGGTTCGGACATGCGCGGAACCCTAGATGAGGTGCTTGCGCGCGTCAGCGCGTGGACTCCCGGAAGGCCTGGTCCACGTCGGCGGTGGACAGGACGCCGTAGATCGAGCCGTCGTCCTCGAGCAGGAGGTACTCGGCGGCCGGTTGCCTGCTGATGGCAAGGATCAGGTCCTCGCCGGTGATGGTCGCGGGCAGGCTGAGGCCTGCCTCGAGGGTGCGCGCGACGGCCGACACGGCCACCCAGGGCCTGCGCTCGTCGGGTGTCGCCAGGAGTGCGGCCTCGTTGACCACGCCGACCGGGCTGCCGCTCCCGGTGACGGTCACGATGCTGCCCGCGTGGGCCTCCTGGGCACGGCGTACGGCCTCGGAAAGGGGCAGGTCCGCAGGCACCGTGAGGGTACGTCGAGCAAGGTCGCGGGCCACGAGGCCGGGCACCTTGCGCCGGAGCCGGGCGGAGGTCATGGCCGCGGTGGCACCGGACCAGAGGAACATCGCGATGACGAAGGCGAAGATGAGGTCCAGGAAGTCCGGGGGCCCGAACCACTGCTCCTGGAGCAGCGGCCACAGCATCACGGCGCAGGCCGTGAGCCGGCCGCCCCACCCGGCGACAATGGTCCCGCGGTGGACGTCACCGGTGGCGCCCCACACGACCGCTTTCAGGACGCGGCCACCGTCGAGCGGCAGCCCCGGGATCAGGTTCAGCACGCCGACGATGAGGTTGGCCCCGGCCAGACCCTGCAACGCCATGAGGAGCAGGCCCTCCAGAGCCAGACCCCACAGCCCCAGGACTGCGGCCCCGCCGACCGCCAGTGACGTCAAAGGTCCGACGACCGCGATCCAGAACTCCTCGCGGGGCTTGCGCGCCTCACCCTCGATGGCGGTCATGCCGCCGAGGAAGTGCAGCGTGATCGAGGTGACCGGGAACCCGTAGCGCTTGGCCACGATGGCATGCGAGGCCTCGTGCAGCAGCACGGACAGGTAGAGAACGACCGCGAACGCAAGGCCGGCGACGTACTTGAGGGCACCGAGGCCGGGCGACACCTCCTCGACGCGCGGCGCCATCACCACCGCAATGAGACCGGCAACGAGGAACCACGAGGACGACACCAGCACGTCGCTGCCGGCGATGGTGCCGACCTTGAACGTGCCCGGCGACCGAGGCGTCGGGGCTCGACCACCCCCGGACGGTCCCTTACGGGCGTCCCCGCGAAGGTCATCGTCGGCCACGTCACGAGGCTATCCGACCCACCCTGTCGGCAGCCGTCCAGTGTCGGTGCCGTCACCTAGGGTGCGGAGGATGAGCTCGCAGCACTCACCGGCCGAGCCGGTCTCGACTCCCGTCGACGGAGTGCAGGTGCTCGGCGCGCTCTCGCCCAGCCGCGCCGGCGACTTCATGAGCTGCCCGCTGCTCTACCGCTACCGCACGATCGACCACCTTCCCGAGCCGTTCTCGCCCGACGCCGTGCGCGGCACCGTGGTGCACAAGGTGCTCGAGGACCTCTTCGACCTGCCTGCTGTCCAGCGCACTCCCGAGCAGGCCCGCGACATGATCGTGCCGGCCTGGGACCACCTGCTCGAGGAGGAGCCGACGATCGCAGAGATGTTCGGTGGAGAAGGCCCCGATGTCGCCGCCTGGCTGATGAGCTGCCGCGACGTGCTCGACCGCTACTTCACGCTCGAGGACCCGCGTCGACTCGAGCCCGCCGAACGCGAGCTGTACGTCGAGACGCTCCTCGACTCACGCCTGCTCCTGCGCGGCTTCGTCGATCGCATCGACGTGGCACCGGACGGCGCCATCCGGGTGGTCGACTACAAGACCGGGCGATCCCCGGGCGAGGCCTTCGAGGCCAAGGCCCTGTTCCAGATGAAGTTCTACGCGCTCGTGATCTGGCGGATGCGTGGCACGGTGCCGGCGATGCTCCAGCTGATCTACCTCGGCAACGGCGAGATGTTGCGTTACGTCCCCGACGAGCAGGACCTGCTGGCCACCGAACGCAAGGTGGAGGCGATCTGGCGCGCCATCCGCCTGTCCCAGGAGTCCGGCAACTGGCAGCCGAGCCCCGGGCCGCTCTGCGCCTGGTGCGCCCACCAGGCGATCTGTCCAGCATTCGGCGGCACTCCCCCGCCACTGCCTCCCCCGGTGACCGCGCAGCCGGACGAGCCGGTCACGCCACCGCTGACGGCGCCCATGACGGAGTCCCTGGTCGAGCCTCAGGGGTAGAGCACGCAGGCGACGTCCACGTCCCCCGCGGCCCGCAACTGGGGGTCCTCGCCCGGATGGAAGCTCACCCGCACGCCGTCGCCGTCGTCGTCGATGGCGTCGACCCCGAGCCACAGAGGCTCGTCGGGGTCCTCAGCGCGCATCTCGGCGAGCAGGCCGCGGACCTCCAGGGCACCTCCCGCGCCGACCCTGGGCCGGGTGTCCGGGCGGTCCAGGTGCTCGAGGTCGCCCACGAGGTCGCGCTCGCGGGCGTAGGTCTCGGCCGAGCCACGGGTCCAGTGCTCCTCGATCAGCGCCCGCAGGTCGCGCGACTCCCAGCCGCAGATCGAGGTGGCCTCGGGACATCTCGGGTGGAAGGAGCAGCCGAGCGGCGGGACCGCGGCGTCCGGGATCTCTCCGCGAGGCAGGTCCCGAGGAACCATCCGCTCCGGGTCCGGCTCGGGGATCGCCTTGAGCAGAGCCTTGGTGTACGGGTGTCGCGGGTTGGCGAAGACCTCCTCGGTCGGCCCGACCTCGACGACGCGGCCGAGGTACATGATCGCGATCCGGTCGCAGAAGTACTTCGCGCTCGCGAGGTCGTGGGTGATGTAGACGTAGGTCAGCCCCAGGTCGGTCTTGAGGTCCAGCATCAGCTGGAGGATTTTCGCGCGGACGCTCATGTCGAGCATCGACACCGGCTCGTCTGCGACCAGGACCTCGGGGTCCAGGATGATCGCCCGGGCGATCACGGCCCGCTGCTTCTGTCCTCCGGAGAGATCCGAGGGGTACTTCGACAGGAAGCGTTCGACGGGCGCCAGCCCGACCCGCTCGAGGGCTTCCCCGACCCGGCGCCGCAGCTCGTCTCCCTTGGCAATGCCGTGGATGACCAGCGGGTGACCAACGGCCTCCTCGATCGTCATCGAGGGGTTCAGTGCCGCGTGCGGGTCCTGGAAGACCATCTGGAGATCGGTCCGCAGCTGGCGCAGCTCGCGTCCCCGCATGTGCGAGACCCGGCGCTCCCCACGCTCCCGGTCGTGGTAGACGACCTCGCCGTCGGTCGTCGCCACCAGGCCGAGCAGGGCCCGGCCCAGCGTGGTCTTCCCGCTGCCGGACTCCCCCACCACGCCGAGGACCTCCCCGCGCGCCAGCGTGAGGTTCACGCCGTCGACGGCCTTCACGGTGCGGACGCCCAGTCCGAGCAGCCGCGACAGTGCGCCTCCCTGGAGCTGGAAGTGCACCACCAGGTCGCGGATGTCGAGGACCGGTTCAGGCTTCGTCGGCAACGGAGATCTCCCCTCGGGGCAGTGGTGCGGCCTCGCGGTCGTCGAGCTTGACCAGACCCTGGGCCACGTCGGCCGCCCAGCACGCCGCGCGCGTCCCGGCCCCGTGGTCACGGTCGACCGGGTGCCGCTGCGCGCAGACGTTCATCGCGTCCGGACACCTCGGGTGGAACCGGCAGGCCGGCGGCGGGTCCACGAGGTCCGGTGGCGCCCCCTCGATGTAGTTCAGGCCGGTGGTGCGCAACGAGATCGTGGAGCGGAGCAGCTCACGCGTGTACGGGTGCCGGGGTCGCGAGAACACCTCGCGAGCCTCGCCGATCTCCACGATCTCGCCGGCGTACATCACTGCGACCCGGTCGCAGGCCTCGGCGATGATCCCGAGGTTGTGGGTGATCAGCAACAGGGAGGTGTCGTACTCGCGGCGCAGGTCGTGCAGGATCCGGATGATCTGGGCCTCGACCAGCACGTCGAGGGCCGTGGTCGGCTCGTCCGCGACGACGAACGCTGGGCGCATCACCAGGGTGAGCGCGATCATCAGACGCTGCCGCATGCCGCCGGAGAATTCGTGCGGGTAGGCACGGAAGCGGGTCGGCGGGATGCCCATCACGCGGAGCACGTCGAGCGAGCGTCGTTCGATCTCGGCCTTGGAGATGCTCTTGTCGTGGGTCCTGAGCGTCTCCGAGAAGTGCTCGGAGATCCGCATCAGTGGATTCAGCCGGGTCAGCGGCTCCTGGAAGATCATCCCCAGGTCGCGCCCGCGCAGAGCGTGCTGCTCACGCGGCTTGAGCGCCAGCATGTCGCGGCCCTGGAAACGGAGCTCGCCGTCTCGGGCCGCCCCGTCCGGAAGCAGGCCGAGCAGCCCGCGGCCCAGTGTGGACTTGCCGCAGCCCGACTCCCCCACCAGGCCTAGGATCTCGCCGCGGCGCAGCTCGAAGCTGACGCCGTCGACCGCACGTACCGGGCCTCGGTCGGTGCCGTACCAGACGCGCAGGTCCCGCGCCTCGAGCACCGGGCCTCGATCCACCCCTGTGGCGTCCTGCTCCTCGAGCTCGATGGGGGTCATCGGGTGCGCTCCTCGTCCTGTTCGCGGCGCGGGAAGACGACCGGTCGCAGCCGACGTCGCCGCAGGGCGGGGTTGGCGGTCTCGTTGAGCCCCTCTCCCACGAGCGTGAGGGCGGTGATCAACAGGATCAGCGCCAGGCCCGGGAACAGGGTGGGCCACCAGGTGCCGGCCTGCGCGTCATCGAGCGCGCGGCTCAGGTCGTAGCCCCACTCGGAGGCTTCGTTGGGTTGGATGCCGAACCCGAGGAAACCCAGGGCCGCGAGCGTGCCCAGGGCGTCGGCGGCGTTCAGCGTGCCGAGCACGGGCACCGACTGGACCACGTTGCCGAAGAGGTACTTGCGCATGATGGTGAAGGGTTTGGCCCCCAGGGCACGCGCCGCCTCGACGTAGGTCGCCTCACGCGCCGACACGGTCGTGTTGCGGACGACGCGGAAGTACTGCGGGATGTAGACCGCCGTGATGGACAGGGCCGCCGCCGTCACGCCACCGCCCAGCGGACCGCGCAGCAGGAACGAGAACACGATCGCCAGGAGCAACGACGGCAGCGAGTAGATGGCGTCGTTCACGAAGACCAGGATCCGGTCGAACCACCCGCCGATGAATCCCGAGGCGATCCCGAGCGGCACGCCGATTACGATCGAGATCACCAGCGACAGCACGATGACCTCGAGCGCGGTCCGGGCGCCCCAGACGACGCGCGAGTAGATGTCGTAGAACTGGTCGTTGGTGCCGAACCAGTAGGTGCCGGACGGGGGGGCCAGCTTCGGCAGCTTCGCGCCGTCGAGCTTGGTCTGGTTGAAGTCGTACGGCGCGACCCAGGGCGCGAGGACCGCGAACACGATGAAGACGAGGGTGATGACGACACCGACGAGCAGGATCCAGCGGGCCTGTCCCTTGGTGTTCCAGATGCCTCGGAAGAAGCTCCCCATCAGTACCTCACCCTCGGGTCGACCAGGGCGGTCAGGATGTCGACGAAGACGCTGACCACCACGACGATCAGCGCGAAGAACGTCACCAGGCCCTGTACGGCGATGTAGTCGCGCGCCGTGACGTACTGGATCAGCTCGGTGCCCAGCCCCGGCCAGTTGAAGGTCCGCTCGGTCACCAGCGCACCCGACAGGGTGATGGCCACCTGCAGGCCGATCACGGTGATGACCGGGACCAGCGCGTTGCGGAAGGCGTGGTAACGCACCACACGGCGCTCGGAGATGCCCCGGGCCCGGGCCGCCTCCACGTAGTCGCCCTTCATCGCCTGGATGACGTTGATCCGGACCAGCCGGATGATCACGCCCGACAGCAGGAGGCCGAGGGTCAGACACGGCAGCACGTGGTGCTTGAGGATGTCGGACACCGCGCTGCCGTTCCCCTCCAACGCTGCGTCGAACAGCAGGATGTGGCTCTTGGGGGTGACCTCGAACTTGGTGACGACCGACGCGATGTCGTTGGTCGGCCAGCCCGGGAACAGCTTCACCACGAGCAGCACGAACATGATCCCGGTCCAGAAGATCGGGGCGGCGTAGGTCACCACCCCGAAGACCCGGATCGCGGCGTCGGCGGAGGTGTCGCGGTAGCGGCCGGCCAGGCGCCCGAGCGGCAGCCCGATCACCATCGCGACGAGGAACGCGCCGAGGGTCAGGGTGAGGGTGGCGCCGCCCTGGTCCTTGATGATGTCGAGGACCGGTCGGTTGTCGCTGATCGTCTTCCCGAAGTCGAGGTGGGCGACGTTGCCGAGATAGTCGAGGTACTGGGTGATCAGCGGTCGGTCCAGACCCAGGGTGGCCCGTCGTGCGTCGAGAGCCTCCTGGTTCAGCTTGCCGCCGACCGCGGCCGAGACGGGGTCACCGGGAGCGACCCGCAGCAGGATGAACACGACCGTCAACAGCACCCACATCATGGGGAGGACCAGTGCCAGGCGGACCAGGATGTAGCGGGGCAGGGACCCCGAAGCCGAACTCAAACGCCTGCCTCCTCACCGCGTGAGTGCGGGGAGGGCGCACACCTCGGTGGACGCCCTCCCCCTGACGGACCTGCGCTCAGCCGCTCTTGCTGATCATCCAGAAGCGGAAGATGTACGTCGGGTCGAGCGTGTCCGCGACTCCACTCATCGACTTCGACGCGACCGCGACGTTCTGACCGTTCCAGGAGGGGATCAGCGGCACGTCCTCGGCCACGATGTCCTGGAGCTGACCGATCTCGTCGTTGCGGGCAGCCTCGTCCGTCTCGCCGAGCTCCTGGTCAAGCAGTGTGTTGACCTTGTCGTTGGTGTAGCCGTTGGCGAAGAAGCCACCGTCACGGATGAACGGCGTGAGGTAGTTGTCGGCGTCCAGGAAGTCGGGGTACCAACCCAGGATGAACAGGTCGTAGGCACCCTCCTTGTAGAGGGTCTGGTACTCCTCCCACTCCGCGTCCTGGGTCTTGACCTCGAACAGGCCGCTGCTGTTCAGCTGGTCGGCGAACTCGTTGGCCTCGTCCACGGCGTTGGGGCCGTAGTGGGTCGGGGTGTAGCCCAGCGTGATCTTCACCGGGGTCGCGATCCCGGCGTCGTCGAGGATCTTCTTGGCCGCGTCGACGCTGGGCTCGCCGTACTTCTCCTGGAAGGAGTCCTTCTGCCCGCCGAAGCCGGGAGGCACGATCGAGTAGGCCGGCGCGACGGTCCCGTCGTAGGCGTTCTGCGCGATCGCATCGCGGTCGATGATCTGCGCGGCGGCCTGGCGGGTCGCCGTGTCCTTGGCAACGTCGTTGTTGAGCTGCCAGACCCAGTAACGGAACTCCGAGCCCTTGCCGCGGACGACGTCGACCTTGCCGCCGTCCTCCAGGGACGTCAGGTCGGTCGGGCTCAGCGTGCGCCAGGCGATGTCGACGGCGCCGTTCTCCACATCGGTCTTCAGCGGTGCCGGGTCGCTGTAGTACTTCACGAACACCTGCGAGGCCTGAGCGGCACGCGGGCCGTCGTAGGCCGTGTTGGCCTCAAACACTGCCTGCTCACCGGGCTTGTACTGGCTGAGCACGAAGGGGCCGGAGCCGATGACGGCGTCGTCGGCCAGGAGCTTGTCAGCCGGGAAGACCTCCTCGTCGACGATCGACGAGGTTGCCGTGGACAGGACCTTGATGAACGTCAGGTCTGGCTGGTTGAGGTGGAAGACCACGGTCGTGTCGTCGGGTGTCTCGATGGCACCGTCGGCGAGAGTCGGGCTCTTCTCGTCGCCGTTGCTGATCGCGCCGAGCAGCACCGAGGAGCCGTTGGGGTCCGCGATCTCGATGTTCCGCTTGAACGAGAACATCACGTCCGAAGACGTGAGCGCGTCGCCGTTGGAGAACGTCAGACCACTGCGGAGGGTGCAGGTGACCGTCGTCGGGTTGTCGTAGTCACAGGACTTGGCCGCATCCCCGACCGGGGTGTCGCCACCTGCCGGGATCGAGACGAGCTGCTCGAAGATGTTGTACTGCATGTTCCACGAACCGAAGTCGTAGGAGCCGGCCGGGTCGACCGCGGTGACCGGATCCGTCGTACCGAGGATCCAGGGAGTGCCGTCAGCGCCTCCCCCGCTGCCGCCGCTCCCGTTGTCACCGTTGTTGTCGCCGCCGCATGCCGCCAGTGATACGAGCAGGACGCCCGCCCCCACCAGTGCGAGTACATTCTTCTTCTTGCCGTTCACCTAACCACCTCATGAGTCCGGACCCCCCGTCTCTGTGGGGTCGGTCGGATCGGAACCTACTCGTCATGGGTCGGTCCCGTCACCACAGGAATCGGCGCAGAAGGTCGCAATCCGGCAACGATTGCGGTCCTGGGCGCGGCGCGGCCGAAGCATCTGCGGTCGAGCCGGTGCTCAGAGGCCGTTGCGCTCGGCCCACAGGGCCGCCTGGGTCCGGTCACTCACGCCGATCCTGGCGAACGCGGAGGTCAGGTGGGCCTTCACGGTGCGCTCGCTGATCTCGAGCCGGCGCGCGATCTGCTTGTTCGCAAGGCCCTCGCGCACCAGTCCCAGGACCTCGGTCTCGCGCGTGGTGAGCTGGACCTGGTTCGATCCCGAGCGGAAGCCGAGGAGCGCGCGGGCGGCGCGGGGATGGATCGGCGACTCGCCCCGGCTGACGGCCCGGATGCCCTCCAGCACGTCCTCGGGGTCCGCGTCCTTGAGCAGGTAGCCGACCGCACCGGCGTCCAGGGCCCCCACGATCCGTTCACCGTCGGAGTAGGACGTCAGCACCAGGACGTCCACGCCCAGCTTCTCCGCCATGATGTTGCGGGTCGCCGTGACCCCGTCGACACCGGGCATCTGCAGGTCCATCAGCACCACGTCGGGTCGCAGCTCGCGCACGACCTCGAGGGCCTGGGCGCCGTTCTCCGCCTGCCCGACGACCTCGATGTCGTGGGTGCCACCGAGGAGCTGCTGGAGACCCGCGCGGATCACCGCATGGTCGTCCACGAGGACCACCCTGATGGGCGGGGTCTCGTCGTAGGTGTCCGTCACTGCACGTCCACCTCCATCCGGACCGTGGTCCCCTCACCCACCGCGGAGCGCACCTCCAGCTTGCCCCCGATGTCGGTGACCAGACTGCGGAGCCCGCGCAGACCGAAGCGATCGGGATCCCTGACGGCCGGGTCGAAGCCGGCGCCGTCATCGACTACCTCGAGGACGAGCTTGGTGTCGTCTCGTCGCACCGTCACCGCGAGCGTTGACGCGCCCGAGTGCCGGATCGCGTTGCGGACCGCCTCCTGGGCCACCCGCCACACCAGCGCCACCCCCGCGTCCGACCCGATCTCCGCTCCCTCGACGCTCACCGAGGCCTGGATCCCGGCCGCGCTCGCCGGGGCGATCAGGTCGGCGAGGGCGGCGGCGAGCCCTTCGGCATGGAGCTCGGGAGGGTGGATCTCAGCCAGCAGCGAACGAAGTCCGCGCAGGCTGGCCCGCAGCGCGACCGTCGCGCCCTGGAGGCTGGCCCTGGTCTCCGTCGGGGTCCCTGCATCGCGCGCCACCGCCGAGATCGAGTACGTCGTGCCGGCCAGGTCCTGGACGACGCCGTCATGCAGGTCCCGGGCGATCCTGCGACGCTCGGCATCGGAGGCGTCGATCGCCGAGCGCAGCAGCCGCTCGCGCTCCGTACCGGCACTCGTGATCTGCCGGGTGAGGAACGTCAACATGATCGTGACGACGCCCATCAGCAGGAGGACGGGGCCGATGGCCAGCCACCGGAAGGAGCCGTAGATCTCCTGCTGCCTCTTGTCGATCTCGTCAAACGAGTAGTACGCCTCGAAGAGCAGCGGCTCACCCGTGGGCGCCTCCATCCGGGTGTAGATCTGAACCAGCCCATCGGTGTCACCAATCAGGCGGTTCTGCGCCGAGTTGGGGTCGGCCGGCGATGAACGCGTCCCGCTTCGACTCGACAGGGTTTGCTGCTGCTCGGCGTCCAAGGCAAATGAGTGCCCCACCAGCTTGAGCGGGTCGGCGTAGACGACGCGGCCGTCTGGGCGCCAGATGATGATGTGCTCGACGTTCGGTTCCTGGGGCTTGAGGCGCTTGAGCACCTCCCGGTCGTACTTGTCGGCGACGCCGTACTTCACCTCGTCGCCGAGGAGCGCCTTCGGAAAGTCCGGTTCGGCAACGGAACGAGCAAGGATTTCGGTGGTGCGGCCCGCCTCGGCGAGCGCCTCGTCCGCGGCCGAGCGGCCAGCGAGGTAGTCGCTGGTGATGATGATGCCGACGACGGTGAGTACCCCGATGAACAGGAACTGGGCGAGCGGGCTCCTGAGCATGCGCACCAGCGAGGTCGCCTTTCCGGACGAGTGTCGTGCTGGTGGGACAGGATAGTGGTCCACATGTGGGCTAGTAGTAGAGCTCGCCCCTGCAGACCTCACCAGAGCGCTCGTTCTCGGCGCGGAACACGATCCAGTCGGGGCCATCAAAGTTCCCCATCGTGCGGACGACGCGGAACGAACGGTCGATGTCCTCGCGGGCCTTGACCTCGCCCGAAGCAGACAAGTCGCCGTTGTGCCGGAGCTTCCACGACCAGTAGTCGTCGTCCTCGCTGAACACCGCTCCAACGACGGCCAGTCGCCCGTCTTCGTCGATGCTGACCTTGAGCTTGTACGTGCTGGCGTTCATGCAGTCGTCAACGTCCTTCGCAGGCCCGCCATCACTCGCCAGAGCCGAAGGCATCATGGCGAGGGCCGCTGAGCTCAGAACTAGGCTGAGCACGATGGCGGGACTGCGTCGGACGAACACTGGAACCTGCTTCCTCTTCGAGGGAAGTAGCAGGCTCCCCCGAGTTGCTCGAAGCCTCGCCCAAGCGAGGTACGGCACACCATTGTCCGGTGGTACTAGGACCATGTCCTGGTTTCGCCTAGTCATCTCTGATCATCCCTGACCATGGACAAGCCACCCCGCCAGACGGCTTCGACGTCCAGACCCACCAGCGAGTCGGCGAATATCCGACGCGGTCCGGGCGGCACCCGGACGTTGTTGGGCACGACCAGCACCCGACAGCCCGCCTCGGCCGCAGACGTGGCCCCGGTGTTCGAGTCCTCGATGGCCAGGCAGTCTGATGGGTCGACTCCCAGCAGGGCAGCTGCGGTGAGGTACGGCTCCGGGTGGGGCTTGCCCTGCGACACCTCGTCCCCGGTGACGATCGCGCGAAACGTCCCGTTCGGGAGGTTGGCGAGGATGGGGGCCACGAAGCGCGTGTAGGACATCGTGACCAGCGCACACGGCACACCCGCCGAGGACAGGCTGGTCACCAGGTCGACCGCCCCCGGGCACCACGGCACCCGCTGCTCGACGCGGGCGACCACGCGGTCGAGCAGCTCTTCGACGATCTGCTCCGGGGCGAGGTCGATGCCCATGTGCTCACGGATGTAGTGACCGGAGGCGATCAGCTCGTGACCCACCAGGTTGAGCGCGTGCTCGTGACTCCAGGCGCCGTCGTGCTCCTCGGCCAGCTCGAACTCGGCATCGATCCAGTAGGGCTCGGTGTCGACGAGTGTGCCGTCCATGTCCCACAGGACGGCTGCGGGAAGGATCAGTCCTCCGGGTCGTAACCGAGGTTCGGCGAGAGCCATCGCTCGGCCTCCGCCACCGTCCAACCCTTGCGCTCGGCGTAGTCGGCGATCTGGTCACGACCGAGACGGCCGACCACGAAGTACTGCGACTGTGGGTGGCTGAAGTACCAGCCCGACACCGCGGCGCCGGGCCACATCGCCATGCTCTCGGTCAGCTCGATGCCGGCCTTCGCCTTGACGTCGAGCAGCTCCCACAACGTCTGCTTCTCCGTGTGCTCCGGGCAGGCGGGATAGCCCGGCGCGGGGCGGATCCCTTGGTACTTCTCCGCGATCAGGGCCGAGTTGTCGAGGTCCTCCTCAGCCACGTGACCCCAGAACTCCGTGCGAACCCGCTGGTGCAGCCGCTCGGCGAAGGCCTCGGCCAACCGGTCGGCCAGGGCCTCCAGCATGATCGCGGAGTAGTCGTCGAGCTGCTCCTTGAACTCGCGGATCTTGGTCTCGGCGCCGAGGCCCGCGGTCACGGCGAACGCACCGACGTGGTCGGGCAGGCCTGTCTCCCGGGGCGCCACGAAGTCACCCAAGGACCGGTTGGGAACACCCTCGCGATGGTCGCCCTGCTGGCGCAGGTTGTGCAGCGTCGTCAGCACGTGGCCCCGCGAGTCGTCGGTGTAGACCTCGATGTCGTCCCCGACGGCGCTCGCCGGGAAGAGACCGAACACGGCGTTGGCGGTCAGCCACTTCTCCTCGATGACCTTGTCGAGCATCGCCTGTGCGTCCTCGTAGAGCGCCCGCGCAGTCTCGCCGGTCGTCGGGCTGTGCAGGATGTCGGGGAACTTGCCCTTCATCTCCCAAGCGTTGAAGAACGGCTGCCAGTCGATGTAGTCGCGCAGCTCGGCAAGGTCGTAGCCCGCGAGCACGTGGATGCCGGGCTGCTTCGGTGCGGGCGGCTCGTAGCCCGTCCAGTCGATCGGCGTCCGGTTGGCCCGGGCCTTGTCCAGGGTCACCATCGGCCGGTCGTGCTTGGTCGCGTGCCGGGCGCGCAGGGAGTCGTAGTCGTCCTTGATGTCGGCCATCAGCTTCGGGCGCTGGTCGTCGCTGAGCAGGGCCGCCAGGGTGGGCACCGAACGCGAGGCGTCCTTGACCCAGACAACGGGCCCGTCGTACTTGCCGTCCACCTTGACCGCGGTGTGTGCGCGGGACGTCGTGGCGCCACCGATCATCAGCGGGATCGTGAAGCCGCGGCGCTGCATCTCGCTGGCGACAGTGACCATCTCGTCGAGTGACGGTGTGATCAGCCCGGAGAGTCCGACCGCGTCCGCGCCGATCTCGACGGCGGTGTCCAGGATCTTCTGGACGGGCACCATCACGCCGAGGTCGACCACCTCGAAGTTGTTGCACTGCAGGACGACGCCCACGATGTTCTTGCCGATGTCGTGCACGTCGCCCTTGACGGTCGCCATCACGATCGTGCCGTTCGTGTCCTTCGCGGTGGCGTACTCCGGGTTGTCGAGCTTCTCCTGCTCGATGAACGGGATCAGGTAGGCAACGGCCTTCTTCATCACCCGGGCCGACTTCACCACCTGGGGCAGGAACATCTTGCCTGCGCCGAACAGGTCGCCGACGACGTTCATGCCGTCCATCAGCGGGCCCTCGATGACCTCGATCGGGCGTCCGCCGCGCGCCTCGATCTCGGCCCGGAGCAGCTCGGTGTCGCTCTCGATGTGGGCATCCGTGCCCTTCACCAGCGCGTGCGTGATGCGTTCGCCGAGGGGCAGCGCCCGCCACTCGTCCTCGGTCACCTCGACCTCGGCGCCGGCCCGGTTGTGCTCCTCCGCGATCTCGAGCAGCCGCTCAGCCGCATCGGGTCGACGGTTGAGGACCACGTCCTCGATCCGGTCTCGCAGCTCGGGGTCCACGCTGTCGTAGGGCACCAGGGCGCCCGCGTTCACGATTCCCATGTCGAGCCCGGCGGCGATCGCGTGGTAGAGGAACACGGCGTGGATCGCCTCCCGCACCGGGTTGTTCCCCCGGAACGAGAAGCTCACGTTGGAGATGCCGCCCGAGACCTTGGCCCCGGGCAGGTTCTCCTTGATCCAGCGGGTGGCCTCGATGAAGTCCAGGCCGTACGACGCGTGCTCCTCGATGCCGGTGGCGACCGCGAAGACGTTGGGATCGAAGATGATGTCCTCGGCCGGGAACCCGACCTCGTCGACCAGGATCCGGTAGGCCCGCTCACAGATCGCCTTGCGGCGCTCGAGGTTGTCGGCCTGGCCGTCCTCGTCGAAGGCCATGACCACGGCAGCCGCGCCGTACTTGCGGCACAACCGGGCCTGCTCCCTGAACTTGTCCTCGCCCTCCTTCATGGAGATGGAGTTGACGATGGGCTTGCCCTGGACGTTCCGGAGGCCGGCCTCGATCACCTCCCACTTGGACGAGTCGACCATCACGGGGACCTTGCTGATGTCGGGCTCGCTGGCGATCAACTTGGTGAAGCGGTCCATCGCCGCGACGCCGTCGATCATGCCCTCGTCCATGTTGACGTCGATGACCTGCGCGCCGTTCTCGACCTGGTGGAGAGCGACGGCCAGGGCGGCGTCGTAGTTGCCGTCCTTGATCAGGTTGCGGAACTTCGCCGAACCGGTGATGTTGGTCCGCTCGCCGACGTTGACGAAGAGGCTGTCGTCGGTGATCGTGAACGGCTCGAGGCCGGAGAGGCGCATCGCCGGGACCGCCTCGATCGGTTCGCGGCGTGCCTTCCCGCTCACCGCGGCCGCGATCGCCGCGATGTGGTCGGGCGTGGTGCCACAGCACCCCCCGACGAGGTTCACGAAGCCGCTCTCGGCGAACTCCTCGATGATCGACGCCGTCTCTTCCGGCGCCTCGTCGTACTCACCGAACGCGTTGGGCAGACCGGCGTTCGGATAGCAGGAGACGAATGTGTCGGCGATGCGGGCCATCTCCGCGATGTACGGCCTCATCTCCTTGGCGCCGAGGGCACAGTTGAGCCCCACCGCCAAGGGGCGGGCGTGCCGCACGGAGTCCCAGAATGCCTCGGTGACCTGGCCGGAGAGCGTGCGACCGGACGCGTCGGTGATGGTGCCGGAGATGATCACCGGCCAGCGGCGGCCGCGCTCGGCGAACAGCGTCTCGACCGCGAAGATCGCGGCCTTCGCGTTCAGGGTGTCGAAGATCGTCTCAATGAAAATCAGGTCCGAACCGCCGTCCACGAGCCCGCTCGCTGCTTCGAGGTATCCCTCGACGAGCTGGTCGAACGACACGTTGCGGGCGCCAGGGTCGTTGACGTCCGGCGAGATCGAGGCCGTGCGTGTGGTCGGGCCGAGTGCCCCGGCCACGAAGCGAGGCTGATCCGGCGTGCGCTCGCTCATGGCGTCGACCTCGCGACGGGCCAGGCGCGCGGCCTCGAGGTTGAGCTCGTAGCCCAGTTCCTGGAGCCCGTAGTCGGAGAGCGAAACTGCGTTCGCGTTGAACGTGTTGGTCTCGATGATGTCCGCGCCGGCCTCGAGGTACTCCCGGTGGATCGAGGCAATGATGTCCGGCTGGGTGAGCGTCAGGAGGTCGTTGTTGCCCACGAGGTCGCTGGGCCAGTCGGCGAAACGTTCGCCCCGATAGCCCGCCTCGTCCGGGCGGTCCCGCTGGATGGCCGTACCCATGGCGCCGTCGATCACCACGATCCGCTCGTTCAGGATCCTGGTCAGTTCCTCGGTCGCGTCGGGCCGCAGGTCAGGCTCGATGCCGTCGGGAGACACGGGCACGGATACTCCTCTCGAGCCGCCGGAAGGGCGGCTGTGTCAAGCGTAGGAAGCGTGTCCACGTGGTGGACCCCCTGACCGAATGGTGACACCCGGGCGAGCGGCCGGAGAAATCCTCGGACAGGGACGTCAACGACACAGCCCCGGGCGCGTCACGAGGATGCGGCAACCCACCCGCCGTACGACCCACATGACTAGGCTCAGTACGTGATTGAGTTCGACGACGCGCCCGACCTGGTTGATCCCCTGGTGATCGCAGCCTTCGAGGGCTGGAACGACGCGGCCGACGCGGCATCGTCGGTCGTCGACCACCTCATCCGGGTGTGGAACGCGCGGATCGTGGGCGCGATAGACCCCGAGGAGTTCTACGACTTCCAGGTGAACCGGCCCATCGTCGGCAGCGACGAGCTCGGGCACCGTCGGATCACCTGGCCCAGCACCCAGATCGCGGTCGCCTCGCCTCCTGACCTCGACCGCGACGTGATCCTGATCCGCGGGATCGAGCCGAACATGCGCTGGCGCCAGTTCTGCGCCGAGCTGCTCGCGGCCTGCGACGACCTGGGCGGCGAGCTGGTGGTGACGCTCGGCGCGCTGCTGGCCGACACCCCGCACACGCGGCCGATCCCGGTCACCGGCACCGCCACCGAGCCCGACCTGGTCGACCGGCTCAAGCTGGAGCAGTCGACGTACGAAGGGCCGACCGGCATCGTCGGGGTCTTCCAGGACGCCTGCGTGAAGCTCGACATCCCGGCCGTGTCCTACTGGGCCGCCGTGCCCCATTACGTCGCCCAGCCGCCCTGTCCGAAGGCCACGCTGGCCCTCATCGGCCAGCTCGAGGACCTCCTCGAGGTCAGCATCCCGCTGGGCGACCTGCCCGAGGACGCCCGTGCCTGGGAGCGCGGCGTCGACGAGCTCGCCGAGGAGGACGAGGACGTCGCCGACTACGTGCGCGCCCTCGAGGAGACCCGCGACACGACCGACCTCCCCGAGGCCTCGGGCGAGGCGATCGCCCGCGAGTTCGAGCGGTACCTCAAGCGGCGGACCGAAGAGGGCTGACTCAGACGGCGAGGCCCAGGGCCGCGTCGAGCGCCGCCAGCATCGCCATCGCGGCGTCCGGGTCACTGGTGTCCGCGAGCCCGTCGGTGCCGAGCGTGGCCGCCACCCATCCGTCCACCGCGGCGGCCGCCCGAGGTGCGTCGAGGTCATCGGCCAGCGCCGCGAGAATTGCCTCGACAACCGGACGCGCAGGTGCGCCGGCGCCCAAGGACAGCGCCTTGCGCCAGGCCGAAAGGGTGTCGACGGAGTCCCACAGCTCTCCATCGGTCCACTCCCAGTCGGAGCGGTAGTGATGACGCAGCAACGTGAGCCGGATCGCCATCGGGTCAACGTCGCTGTTGCGGAGGGCCGAGACGAAGACCAGGTTGCCCTTCGACTTCGACATCTTCTCTCCGTCATAGGCCACCATTCCCGCGTGGGCGTAGACCTGGGCGAACGGGGTCCCGGGGACGGCCACGTGCGCGTGCCCGGCGCACATCTCGTGGTGCGGGAAGACCAGGTCGCTGCCGCCGCCCTGGACGTCGAAGGAGCCACCCAGGTGGTGCTGCGCGATGGCCGTGCACTCGATGTGCCAACCGGGACGACCCGGGCCGAACGGGCTCGGCCACGACGGCTCGCCGTCCCTCTCGCCCCGCCACACGATGCAGTCCAGCGGGTCCTTCTTGCCGGGTCGGTCCGGGTCGCCGCCGCGCTCCGGATAGATCCGCAGCATCGTCTCGCGGTCGTAGTTGGACTCGTCCCCGAAGGCAGGGTCGGCGGTGACCGAGAAGTACCAGTCGTCCTCGACGCGGTAGACGGCTCCGGCGGCGTTGAGCCGCTCGATCAGCTCGACCACCAGCGGGATGGACTCGACCGCCCCGACATAGTGCGCCGGCGGCAGCACCCGGAGCGCCGTCATGTCCTGGCGGAAGAGCTCCGTCTCCCGCTCAGCGAGCTCGACCCAGTCGACGTGGACCTTCGCCGCGCGCTCCAGAAGGGGGTCGTCGACGTCGGTGACGTTCTGGACATACGTCACGTCGTGTCCCGCGCTGCGCCAGGCGCGGTTCAGCAGGTCCATCGCGAGGTACGTCGCGGCGTGCCCCATGTGGGTGGCGTCGTACGGCGTGATCCCGCAGGCGTAGAGCCGCGCCGGCCCGTCGGGCCGTGTCGTCACCAACGCTCCGGTTGCGGTGTCGTGGATGGCGACCGGTGGCCCCACGACGGGCAGGGTCGAGATCTCCGGTGAGGGCCAGGCACGCATGTCCCGAAGCCTAATGGTCCGCGAGTGAGCGGCCGACCACGGTCAGAACGGCGGCCACGGGATCGCGGGGTACTCCCCGCGCGGCGATGGCATCAGCCCTCGGCCCAACAACCGGTCGCAGCGCCGGGCCACCGAGTCGACCTCGAGATCGGTCAGGTGCTGGGACAGGGCAGTACCCAGATCGCCGCGCAGGTCAGCGCGCAGGCGACGGAGGGCGCGGACCTCGTTCTCGGTGAGCTCCTCACCCAGCCAGCCCCACAGCACCGTCCGGAGCTTGTGGTCGGTGTGGAACGTGATGCCGTGGTCGACGCCGTAGCGGTGGCCGTCGGTCATCTCGAGCACGTGTCCGCCCTTGCGATCGGCGTTGTTGACCACAACGTCGAAGACTGCCATCCGACGCAGGGCCTCGGAGTCCTCGTGAATCAGGGAGACCGGTTGGTCGTGGCCGTCGACGCCGTCGAACACGCGGCGCCAACCCGACGGGACCTCGCCCTCCGGGACGAGCGTGACCGCCACCTGGTCCTCGTCCGGCTCCTGCCAACGCTGGACCATGCCGCGGCCGTGCGGTCCGTCCCGCAGCCAAGTCTGGGGAACGACGTCCCAGCCGAAGGCCTCGGAGACGAGGTACGCCGCCACCTCCCGTGAAGCGAGGTTGCCGTCGGGGAAGTCCCACAGCGGCCGCTCCCCCGCGATCGGCTTGTAGACCACGCGTAGGCCGCCCGAGCCCCCGATCTCGCCCACGAAGGTGGCATTGGACGCAGGCATGATCCGACCGTGCAGGACGATCTCGTCCTCGACCAGGTCCGGCTCGCGGCCCGCAGCAGCGTGGCTCACCGGTCGGTCACGGGTCCCGTCGGCGGAAACCGTTGGCCCGCACGCAGAGGTGGCCTTCCGGGTCGATCGGGTTGCCGCAGAACGGACAGCTGGGGCGGCCGGCCTCGAGCACTTGGCTGGCACGCTTCACAAAGGCACGGGCGTGACCGGCGGCGAGCCTGACCAGGAGCACCTCGTCGGGCTCCGGCTCCTCGAAGTCCTCGTCGACCTGCTCGGGAGACACCACGGCAGCCTCGGTGTAGGGGAAGACCTCGATCACCACGCGCTGGTCGTCGGGGTCCCACGACAACGTCATCGTGCCCGCCCGGAACTCCTCCTCGATCGGCTGTTCCAGGGGGTCGGAGTCGTCCAGGCCCAGGGGGGCCACGGCCGGGATCAGCGCGTCGTACCGGCCGCTGGCCATCACCTCGTCGAGCAGCTCGTCGATCCGCTCTGCGAGCGCCGCGACCTGCTGCTTCTCGAGCGCGACACTGACGACGCGCGCGCCGGAGCGTGCCTGCAGGAAGAACGTGCGAGACCCGGGAGATCCGACCGTGCCGGTCACGAACCGCTCGGGCGGGTCGAAGCCGTGGACGAGAGGTGCCATGGATTCAGCCTAGAGGCGGGCCGGAAGGCCCGGCTCCGCCCCCGACCACCGCGTCCTTGACGCGGCGTGCCCGTCCTGCCCTTTTGGCGGGCTTCGGGGCGAGCCACGAGAGGTCGCCCTCGTGCGTGTTGGTCGCCAGGACGTACGGTCGCGTCCCGGTGTAGCGGATGATCGAGACGGACGCGGGGTCGACGTTGATCCGCTGGAACAGGTCCAGGTGCATGCCGAGGGCGTCGGCCAGGATCGACTTGATGATGTCGCCGTGACTGACCGCGACCCAGACTGCGTCCGGCCCGTGGGCCGCCTCCAGGTCGGTGTCACGACGACGGATGGCGGCAACGGCCCGGGCCTGCATCGACGCCAGCGACTCGCCACCCGGGAAGGCTGCCGCCGATGGCTGCGTCTGGACGACGCCCCAGAGCTTCTCCTTCGCGAGCTCACGCAGCGGCCGACCCTGCCAGTCGCCGTAGTCGCACTCCGTGATCCCCCGCTCGCTGGCAATCGTCAGCGTGCCGCCCTGGACAGCCAGAAGCGCCTTCGCCGTCTGTCGGCAACGTTCCAGCGGGCTGCTGACGATCGCTGCGACCGGAACCGACCCGATACGGGCGCCGGCCCGGTCAGCCTGGGCCTGGCCGATCTCGTCCAGCCGCACGCCGGGGAGCCGCCCGGCCAGCACGCCGGTCGCGTTCGCCGTCGTACGTCCGTGGCGGACGAGGATCACGGTTGCCATGCCGGCGAGCGTAGTAGGGCTAGCGTGGCGCCCGTGATCGTGGACAGTGCCTTGTACCGGAACGGCACCCGGGTACCGGTGGACTGTGCCATTCAGGACTTCGAGAAGCTGCGGTCCAAGGCCACCGGCAAGGACGACTTTGTCTGGGTCGGGCTGCACGAGCCATCGGAGACCGAGCTCGAGGACGTTGCCCGGGCGTTCGGCCTGCACCCGCTTGCTGTCGAGGACGCGTACAAGGCGCACCAGCGTCCGAAGCTCGAGCGGTACGACGACAGCCTGTTCCTCATCCTGAAGACGCTTTGGTACATCGACGCGAACGATGCCGTCGAGACCGGTGAGATCAACCTGTTCGTCGGGCCCGACTTCATCGTCAGCGTGCGCCACGGTCAGGGCTCGGAACTGCACACGGCGCGCAACATGCTGGAAGGCAAGGAGTCGGTGCTCACCCACGGGCCCACGGCCGTGGTCTACGCCGTGTGCGACACCGTCGTCGACGGGTACGCCGACGTGATCATGTCCCTCCAGGAGGATGTCGACGAGGTAGAGACCTCGGTCTTCTCCGACGGGCGCACCAACGACTCGAGCCGCATCTACACGCTCAAACGCGAGCTCGCGGAGGTACGCCGGGCCGTGTTGCCGCTGCGTGAGCCGATCCGGCGGTTCGCGATCGGGGAGATCACGTCGGTCGAAGGTGACGACGCGCCCTTCTTCCGCGACATCCAGGACCACCTGGCCATCGCGGTCGAGAACGTCGACACCATGGAGTCGCTGCTGACCTCGGCGTTCGAGGCCCACCTCGCTCAGATCCAGGTCCAGCAGAACAACGACATGCGCAAGATCTCTGCCGGCGTCGGCCTCGTCGCCGCCCCCACCCTCATCGCGGGGGTGTACGGGATGAACTTCCAGCACATGCCGGAGCTCGGCTGGTACCTCGGCTACCCGATGGCGGTGCTGCTGATGGTGGCCACCTCGGCCGCGCTGTGGGTCTTCTTCAAGAAGTCGGGTTGGCTCTAGAGGCTCAGGTTGCGGAGATGGTGTTGGTCGCCAGCAGCGCGATCAGCACGACGCCCAGCGCCACGCGGTAGGGCACGAACCACGTGATCGGGTGGTGCGCCACGAACCTCAGGAGCCAGGCGATCGAGGCGTATGCCACGACGAAGGCGACGACCACTCCCACGATGGCCTCGCCCGCGTGGATGTCGCCGCCGAGGGCGTCCTTGAGCTCGAAGAGCCCCGCGGCCACCAGCGCCGGGATCGAGAGGAAGAAGCTCAGCTTGGTGGCGGTGGTGCGGTCGAGCCCGCGCAGCAGGCCGGCCGAGATGGTCGCTCCCGAACGTGACACACCGGGTGCCAGGGAGATGACCTGGGTGACGCCGACGACGACGGCGTCCTTCATCGTCAGCTCACGTTCGCCGCGCACCTGGCGGGCCACGCGCTCGGCGAACCACATGACCGCGCTCCAGCCGATCAGCGCGAATGCCACCACCCAGAGCGTGCGCAGGTCGCCCTTGATGAAGTCCTTGGCAAGCAGCCCCACGATCCCGACCGGGATGCTGCCGACGATGATGTACCAGCCCATCCGGTGGTCGAGCTGCCCGCGGTACTCCGGCTTCACCAGACCGAGGGTCCAGGCCTTGATGATGTTCAGGATGTCTCGAACGAAGTAGACGATCACCGCCCCGATGGCGCCCATCTGGATCACCGCTGTGTAGCCGGTGATCGCCGGGTCGTCGACCTTGAGGCCGAGCATCTTCTCGGCGATGGTGAGGTGGCCCGTGCTGGAGACGGGGAGGAACTCTGTGAGTCCCTCCACGACACCGAGGACCACCGCGTCGAAGTAGTTCATGGATCGCACCTGACGTTCGGTCCGGACGGGGTGCGGCACAGCCTACGAGGGCAACCTGCCGATGACATGACTGCCCCTTGCCGTGGCGGTCCCGCGGAATTGGCTCGGCCTCGATACGGTTGCGCCATGCAGCACAGGTCGCTCGGCGCCACGGGCCTCAAGGTCTCGCGTCTCGGGCTGGGCACGATGACCTGGGGTCGCGACACCGACGAGCACGAGGCACGCGACCAGCTCATCTCGTTCGCCGAGGTGGGGGGCACCCTGGTGGACACCGCTGCCGGCTACGGCAACGGCGCCTCCGAAGAGCTCATCGGCACCCTCATCGGCGATGTCGTCGCCCGCGACGAGATCGTGCTCGCCACGAAGGCCGGCATCAGCGCCACTCGCGGCGGGCGCGACTACAACGTCTCCCGGGGCAGCCTGCTCACCACCCTCGACGCGTCCTTGAAGCGGCTGGGCGTCGACCACGTCGACCTGTGGCAGGTCCACATCTGGTCCGACGACACCCCGATCGAGGAGACGCTGGGCGCCCTCGACCAGGCCGTCGCCTCCGGCCGCGCGATGTACGTCGGCATCTCGAACTACTCCGGGTGGCAGACCGCCCAGGCCGCGACGTGGCAGCGCGCCGTACCGGGTCGCGCGGCGATTGCCTCGACGCAGGTCGAGTACTCCCTGCTCAGCCGGACCGTGGAGCACGAGGTCCTGCCCGCCGCCGCTGCGCTGGGGCTCGGGGTGCTCCCGTGGTCGCCGCTCGGCCGCGGCGTCCTGACCGGCAAGTACCGCACCGGCACTCCTTCGGACTCGCGGGCCGCGTCCCAGCACTTCGCCAACTTCGTGGGCTCCTACCTCAACGAGCGTTCAGCCGCGATCGTCGAGGCCGTTGTCCGCGCCGCCGAAGGGCTCGGCTGGACCCCGCTCGAGGTTGCCCTGGTGTGGGTGCGCGACCGCCCAGGGGTCACCTCGCCGATCCTCGGGGCCCGCACCGCAGCCCAGCTGCGAGGCGCCCTGGGCGTCGAGGAGCTGTCCCTGCCACCCGAGATCGTCGAGGCGCTCGACGACGTATCCGGAGAGTGACCGTTGTCCAGAGCTTCCAGGCGTGCGCCGGGTCATGGGGTGGAGTGGGAGTTCGAGCGGCTGACGTTCTCGCGTGACTTCTCCCGGAACGTCGTCACGAGGCTGCTCGTCGACCGAGCCGAGCATGGTGGCTGGGAGCTGGACCGGGTGCGGATCACGCCCGACGGCACCCGCCGGGTGGTGCTGCGCCGCAAGATCATCCGGCAGCTCCGAAGACTCGGTGGTTGAGGAGGCCGCGATGCGACCTTCTCGAAACCGACCTCCTGGAAACGGTCAGATGTCGTCGAGGAACCGGTCGAACACCCGCGCCCCGAACTCCAGCGCGTCCACCGGCACCCGCTCGTCGACCCCGTGGAACAACGCCGTGAAGTCCAGGTCCGCGGGCAGCCGCAGCGGCGCGAAGCCGTAGGACCGCATCCCAAGCTTGTTGAAGTGCTTGGCGTCGGTGCCACCGCTCATCAGGTACGGCGCCACGACCGCGTCCGGGTCCTCGGCCAGGATCGCCCTGCCCATCGCCTCGACGAGGTCCCCGTCGTACGGCGTCTCCCAGGGCTGCTGCTTCGACACGTAGTCGATGGAGATGTTCTCGCCGCACAGCTCGGCCAGCGTCGTGAAGAACTCGTCCTCGAATCCCGGGAGGAAACGACCGTCGACGTACGCGGTGGCCTCGGTCGGGATGACGTTCACCTTGTAGCCCGCCGTGAACATGGTCGGGTTGGTGGTGTTGCGCAGGACCGCGCCGAGCATCCGGGTCGCTCCCCCGAACTCGTCGATGAGGGCCTCCGCGTTCTCCGGAGTCGCCTCGGTGCCCGCGATCTCGGCGACCGCCGCCAGCAGGGTCTTCATGGTGGGCGTGAGCCGGACCGGCCACCGGTGCGCACCGATGCGCGCGACGGCGGCGGCGAGGTCGGTGACGGCGTTCTCGTTATTGATCATCGAGCCGTGTCCGGCCCGGCCCCGGGCCGTGAGGCGCATCCACGCCATCCCCTTCTCGGCGGCCTCGATCAGGTAAAGCCGGCGCCCGCGGATGGTGGTGCTGAAACCGCCCACCTCCCCCACGGCCTCCGTGACGCCCTCGAGCGCCTCGGGGTGGTCCTCGACGATGAGTTGCGCACCGTGGTGGCCGCCCGCCTCCTCGTCGGCTGTGAAGCACAGCACGATCGGGCGTTCGGGCACTCGTCCGGCACGGGTCCGGGCCCGGACGACCGACAACAGCATGGCGTCGAAGTCCTTCATGTCGACCGCGCCGCGGCCCCAGACATAGCCGTCCTGGATCTCCCCGGAGAACGGGTCCACCTGCCAGTCCTCGGCCGCGGCAGGCACCACGTCCAGGTGACCGTGAAGGAGCAGGGCGTCTCCCTCAGGCCCGCCCCAGCGAGCCACCACGGTCGTGCGACCGGGCACCGACTCGTAGAAGTCCGACCGGATGCCGACCTCGTCGAGCAGGGTCGCGACGTACTCGGCGGCCTTGCGCTCCCCAGGTCCGTCCTCGTCACCGTAGTTCGATGTGTCGATCCGGATGAGCTCCCGGCACAGGTCGACGACCTCTCCGGCTGGGTCCTGATCGGGCCCCGAAGAATCCGCGCCCTTGGGGCCTCCGACGTCGTTGGACATGGCCCCAGCATGTCACTTCAGGAGGCCGCTCCCGATGTGAGAACCACGCCCCTGCTTTGCTACAGTTCCGAGGCACTCGTCCGGGTGGCGGAATTGGCAGACGCGCTAGCTTGAGGTGCTAGTGACCTTTAACGGTTGTGGGGGTTCAAGTCCCCCCTCGGACACCAGACTTCGGTTCGTCAGCGTGCTCCTCGGCAGCACGACACCGGGAGGCTCCGATGCCCGTCACGCGAGGATTCGGCAGCGGCCGCCGCCGTGGTCGCCCCGAGAGACTCCCACCGGGGCAGTACGACACCGGCAGGGACTGGCCGGTGCTCACGGCCGAGGCCCAGCCCGATCTCGACCCCGAGCACTGCACGATGACCGTGGACGGGTTGGTGGACCGGCCTCGGACGTGGTCGTGGCGTGACCTGCACGCCCTGCCTGGCTCGTCGTACTTCGGCGACATCCACTGCGTCACCACGTGGTCGATGATCGACACGACGTTCGCCGGTGTCAGCGTCGACACCCTGCTCGAGCTGGCCGCGCCGAAGCGCGAAGCGGCGTACGTCATGGCCCACTCGACCACCGGCTACACGACCAACCTGCCACTCGCCGACATCACGGGAGGCAAGGCCTGGATCGCGTGGGAGTACGACGGGCGCCCGCTCGCCGCGGAGCACGGCGGCCCGTTGCGGCTGCTCGTGCCGCATCTTTACTTCTGGAAGTCGGCCAAGTGGGTGGCCCGGCTCGAGCTCATGTCAGACGACCGGCCGGGGTTCTGGGAGCAGAACGGCTACCACGACCGGGGCGACCCGTGGCTCGAGCAGCGCTACCAGGGCGACCCGTGAGCGATGCGCCGACCGGCCCCTGGACGACGGGCCGGCTGGTCGAGCTGGACCGGCCGAGCGACCGGCTGGTGCGGCTGCGCTTCGACGTCGAGAACCAGGTCGAGCATCTCCCCGGCCAGCACTATGTGCTGCGGCTGCGAGCGGAGGACGGTTACACCGCGCAGCGCTCGTACTCCGTCGCCTCGGAGCCGGCCGATCCCCTGCTGGAGCTCATGGTCGAGTGCCTGCCGGGCGGCGAGGTGTCCGGTTTCATGCACGACGTGGCCGAGCAAGGCGACATCTTCGAGCTCCGCGGGCCGATCGGCGGCTGGTTCACCTGGGCTGGTGAGGTGACCGCCGTGTGCGTGGGCGGTGGCTCGGGGGTGGTCCCGCTGATCTCGATGCTGCGGCACGCGCGACGCATCGGCGCCACCGACAGGCTGCGGGTGGTGGCGGTGGCGCGCACCCTGGAGGAGCTGCCCTACGCCCAGGAACTCCTCGAGCATGGCGCGTTCGTCGCCCTCACCCGAGAGAACCGGGGCGACCGGATCGCCCACCCGCCGTACCCGGACGAGATGGCACCTCTCGTCGCGGCCGCCGAGACCGCCTACGTCTGCGGTTCGGTCGGCTTCGCGTCGTTCGCAACCAGGCTCCTGGGCGAGGTGGGCGTCCGGTCCAGCAGCATCCGGGTCGAGCAGTTCGGGGCCACCGGCTGACGGCTCAGTCTCCGGAATCGACGTCCACCGACGGCAGCAACCGGTCAAACGGCACACCCGCCAGCTCGTGCACCGCCCGGACCGCCTGGGCCGTCCCCTCGAACCGCAGGGAGACGACCTCGTCGCCGGCCAGGAACGTGCCACCCAGCCACCGCACCGGCACTCCGGACGCCGCGAGCTGCTCACAGCTGGCGCGGATCTTCGCCATCGACGACCGGGCGGCGGCCTCGGTTGCTCCCGGCCAGAAACGCTCCGCGACGAACTGCACGGTGGCCACCTACTGAGCCTCGAGGACTGCCTGGGCGACGGCCGTCAGCTCGTGCACCGTGGTGGCGGCCGACTGCTCGAGACCCTGGGGGGTGAGCAGGCTCACGCCGAACAGGAGGTCTCCCGCCGACACCCCGATCGCGTGCCCACGCGGTGAGACGTACGCAGCGTCGCCGAGATCTGGGACCGGCTGCGCGTCCGGGAACGCCTTTGTGGCGTCCCGCAGCGCGGCCTCGCCCGATGCCTCGTAGGTGGTGAGGAGGACGAAGACGTTGGGTCGACCGTCTGCTGGGGCGTAGGAGCACGTGACGTTGCCCTTCCCGGGGGTCGTCGTCGGCGGCTTCACGGCGACGCCCAGAGCCTCTCGAGCGATGTCGGCGGTGAGGAGGTCACAGGGGTCCGCGACTCCGGACGTGTCGCCCGATGCGCTCGACGGGGTCTCGGCGACCGGGGTCTCAGTGATGCGGGAAGTCGGCGTCGGTGTCCCCGAAGTGGCCGCGGAGGTCGGGTTGTCGACCGTCGTGTCGGCGTTGTCCTTGGACTGGCAGCCGCCCACGAGGAGCAGCAGCACCGTGGCCGTGGCTGCGAGAGTTCTCATGGCCGTGAGGCTATGAGCGACGGACGGCCTACGAACCGGGTGTTTCCCTACGTTGTGCCGTCATCCTTCACGCCGGGGATGCCGGACCCCTACCGTGGCGGGCGTGGACGTTGCCGGTCGGGAGCACGAGCGCGACGCCACCGCGACCTTCCTCGCTGCGGCTGCGTCGGCTCCAGCGGCCCTTTCCCTGACCGGCGACGCCGGGATCGGCAAGACAACCCTGTGTCGGCACACGGTGGCCCAGGCGGTCGCTGCGGGCACGACGGTGCTCGAGTGTCGCTCGACCCTGGTCGAGCGGGGATTCAGCTTCGTCGCGCTGACGGACCTGCTGGCGCCCGTCGACGACGCGATGCTCGACCGACTGGCCGTCCCGCAACGCGATGCGCTCGGCGCTGCGACGCTGCGCTCGAGCCCAGGTCACGATCCCCCGGAGGCGCGCGTCATCGGCACCGGGCTGCTGGGGTTGCTCGGCCTGCTGGCGGCCGAGGGACCAGTGCTGCTCGTCATCGATGACGAGCAGTGGCTCGACCTGCCTTCCCACGAGGCCCTGACCTTCGCGTTGCGTCGGGTCGAGTCGCTCCCGATCGGTCTTCTGACATCCCGTCGGTCGGGAAGCGCCGGTCCACCGGAGCTGTCCGCCGCCCTGGAGGCACCGGGGTGGAGACGCGAGCTCCGGCTCGACGGCCTGAGCGCTGGAGCGCTCTTCCACGTCGTACGCCAGGAGCTGGGTGTCTCACTCGCGCGACCCACGCTGATCCGGATCACCGAGGCGTCGGCCGGCAATCCGTACATCGCCGTCGAGCTGGCTCGCAACGGGCTGGTCGTGCCGGACAGCCTGTACTCGTTGACAGCCGAACGCCTGGCGCCGCTGACACCTCCGGCCCGAGAGGCCATCCTCGCCGTCGCGTGTGCCGGGAGACCGACCACGACCCTGCTCGCGGCACTCGGGCTACGCGAACCACTCACCGAGGCCGAGGATGCCGGCATCGTCGCTGTCGAACAGGGGCGGGTCGACTTCACCCACCCGCTCCTCGCGTCCGCGGCGCTCGAGCTCGCAACCCCTTCCGAGACACGTGAGCTCCACCGCCGACTGGCCCAGCACACGCCCGACCCCGAGGCGCGAGCCCGTCACTCGGCCCTGTCCACGCCGGACCCCGATCCGAAGATCGCGGCCGCACTCGACGCGGGCGTCACGTCGGCCGTCGCTCGCGGAGCGTCGAGCACGGCGACGGACCTGGCCCGTCTCGCCGTCGAGCGCACCGAGGACGACGGGTCGCTGGACGCCTGGCGACGACGGGTTCGGTTGGCCGAGCTGCTGCACGTGGTCGGTGCAACCGCCGAGGCTGGCGAGGTCCTGGCCCGGCTCGAGACGGACTGTCCGCCGGGCCCGGTGCGGGCCACGGGTTGGCTGATCCTGACCGAGGTCGCCTACCAGACCAGCTCCGTCCAACACGCGCTCGACTGTGCATCGTCCGCCCTGGAGGACGCCGGGGACGACCCTGCCCTGAGCGTGAGGTCACTCCTGTCCATGGCAACGCTCGCGGCGAGCCCCGAGGACCAGGCGACATTCGCGGCTCGCGCGCAGGAGCGCCTCGACGGGACCGGCCTGGAGAGCCCGGAGCTGCGAGCCTGGGCCCTCTGCGAGCAGGTGTCGGCGCGTTTCCATCTCGGCGCCGGGCTGGACCGCGCGGAGCTCGACCGTGCACTCGTCCTCGAGCGCAGCGGCCGGGCTTGGCGCAGCAACGATCAGGTCGCCGCGATTCGCCCGGTCCTGCTCAAGTGGTCGGACCACCTCGAGGAGGCGTACGACGCCCTCGTCGAGCTGCATGCCAAGGCCGTGGAAGAAGGCAACGAGGGCCTGGTGCCCTATGCCCTCGGGCACCTGTCGGGGGTGGCCCTGCGACTCGGCCGCACGGACGAGGCCGCCGCGCTCGCGGTGGCGCACCTCGCCCATGCCGAGTCGACCGGGCAGGAGAGCCAGCGGGTGCAGGCGCTGGTGAACACAGCCAGCGTCGATGCCCAGTGCGGCAGGCTCGAGGCTGCCTCCGTGGCCGCAGAACGCGTGCTCGAATGGGGTGTTGCCGAGCAGGATCCTTGGCTGGAGATGTCCGCGACGGGGATTCTGGGATTCCTCTCCCTCACCAGGCAGGACGCGTCATCGGCCCGGCAGTGGTTCGACAGGTGGGCGACCGCCTGCGAAGAGGCAGGGGTCCGGGACACCGGTATCTCGCGCTTTCACGGCGACCACATCGAGGCACTTCTGGCTGACGGCGCGGTGTCGGCTGCCGAGGAGCGGCTCGATGACTTCGAGGGGCGCGCGGACCGCGCGGGGCGGATCTCGGCCCAGGCCGTGGCACGACGCAGTCGCGGGCTTCTCGCTGCCACGACGGGGGACCTGGACTCGGCGGTGGTGGCGTTCCACGAGGCGTTGGAGCTTCACGACCTCGCTCCCCTTCCGTTCGAGCGGGGCCGGACTCTTCTTCTCGAAGGCACGACTCATCGGCGCCGACGGGCCAAGCGGGAAGCGGCTAGAGCCGTCGGCGAAGCCCTTGAGGTGTTCGCGCTCCTGGGTGCGACGGCCTGGGCTTCGCGTGCCGAAGCTGAGCTCTCTCGAGTCGGCGGGCGAGTGGAGAGCTCTCTGGAGCTGACGCCCAGTGAGCGGCGAATCGCCGAGCTCGCCGGGAGCGGCCTGACGAACCGGCAGGTCGCGGAGCAAGCCTTCGTCAGCCCCAAGACCGTGGAGGCGAACCTGGCCCGCGTCTACCGCAAGCTCGGGATCTCGTCGCGTGCCGAGCTCGGTGCGCGGATGACGTCGTACGACGGAACGTGACCGGCCGCGGCCTCCCGGCACAGGCCCCGCCCTAGGTGAGGCTCACGAGGTCGGTCACGTCGTCGGTCGGCAGGAACCCGTCGACCACGGCGCTCACCTCCATGGAGTCGAGGTAGATGTTCCCACCGTGGTTGGTCAAGAACGCCGTGTCCGCGGCGTCGCGACCGGTCGCGATGCGCACCAGCGACGTGCGAGGAGCCAGCAGGCTGGGGTCGACAACCCGCCACGCGCCGTCGACAACCGCCTCGGCAACGGCGTGGAAGTCCATCGGCGACAGGCCCGGGGCGTACACCGCGACGATCCGGGCCGGCACGCCGCAGGCCCGGAGCAGCGCCACCGTGAGGTGCGCGTAGTCACGGCAGACCCCCCTGGCAGCGAGCAGGGTGGCGACCGCGCCGTCCGTGGGCCCGCTCGATCCGGGGACGTACTCGAGCCGCTCGCCGACCCAGGACGACACGGCCGGCAGCAGGTCGGCGGGGTCGTTGAGCCCGCGGAACTGCCCCACGGCGAAACCGGCCAGGCGGTCCGACTCGCAGTAGCGGCTGGGCCGGGTGAAGACATACCGGTCGAGGGGCTCAACGGGTGCGGGCCGGATCGGACCGGTGATCGTTGCGGCGTAGTCGACCTCCACCAGTCCGGCGGGCACCTCGACCAGGTGGTGCCGGGTGCCGACAGGCCCCATCAGCTCGGTCACCTCGACCGGGGCGCCGTCCAGCTTGACCGAGAGCTCCTCGTCGACGGGGTGCTGCGCAGACACGGCGACCTGGAGCTCGAGCACGGCCGGCGCGGCGACCCAGTAGACCAGTCGGGCGGTCACGGAACGTCGCATGCGCACATCCTCCCTTGGAATGTCGGCACCCGCCGCCGGGGCCACTAACCTCGGGTCGTGAAGCCACCTCCTTTCCGCGTCGGTTTCGTGACCGGGGCGACGCCCGACAAGTGGGCGGGCATCTGGCGCCAGCGGCATCCTCGTGACCCGCTCGAGCTGGTTCCTGTGGAACAGGACGAGCAGGAGGTGGGGGTCCGGGACGGCTCGCTGGACGTGTGCCTGGTCCGCCTTCCCATCGACCGGGACGGCCTGCACTGCATCCCCTTGTACGACGAGGTGGCCGTCGTCGTGGCCGGGGCCGAGCATCTGGTGAGCATCGCGACGGACGTCGTCCTTGCGGACCTCGACGACGAGCAGCTCGTCCTCCCGCACGTCTCGGGCTGGCGGCCGTCCGCGGCTCAGCTGGACTGGCCGACGATGACGGCCCGCGAGGCCGTGGAGACGGTTGCAGCCGGCACCGGCGTCGCCATCGTGCCCATGTCCGTGGCCCGCCTCTACACCCGCAAGGACGTCGTGCACCGGCCGGTCACCGACCTGCCACCCACCCAGGTCGGGCTGGCCTGGCGCATCGACAACGACGACCCGCGGGTGCAGACGTTCATCGGTATCGTGCGCGGTCGGACCGAGCGCAGCTCTCGCGGCTGAGCCTCACCAGGAGGTGTCCAGCGGCCTGCCCTCGTGGAACCCCGCGGCTGACTGCACCCCCACCACCGCCCGGTCGTGGAGGTCTGCGAGCGTGGCCGCGCCGGCGTACGTGCAGGCCGAACGCACACCGGAGCAGATCTCGTCGATGAGGTCCTCGACGCCCGGACGGACCGGGTCGAGGTACATGCGCGAGGACGAGATGCCCTCTTCGTACAACCCCTTGCGCGCCCGGTCGTACGCCGACTCGGCGGACGTGCGGTTCGCGACGGCCCGGGCGGAGGCCATCCCGAACGAGACCTTGTAGGCACGTCCGTTCGAGTCCTCGAGGAGATCACCGGGCGACTCGTGGGTGCCCGCGAACCACGACCCGATCATCACTGAGGAGGCGCCGGCCGCCAACGCGAGCGCGACGTCGCGAGGGTGTCGCACTCCCCCGTCCGCCCAGACGTGCCGCCCGAGGTCGCGAGCGGCAGCGGAGCACTCCAGCACTGCGGAGAACTGCGGCCTGCCGACCCCGGTCATCATCCGGGTGGTGCACATCGCGCCCGGCCCGACTCCGACCTTGACGATGTCGGCGCCCGCTTCGACGAGGGCACGGGTGCCTTCGGCCGAGACGACGTTGCCGGCGACGACAGGGACGTCCGGCGTCAGCGCACGTATGGCGCCGAGCGCCTCGATCATCCGGTCCTGGTGGCCGTGCGCAGTGTCCACGACCAGACAGTCGACTCCGGCCGCCAGCAGCGCCGAGGCCTTGTCGGCGACATCGCCGTTGACGCCGACGGCGGCCGCGATTCGGAGTCCACCCGACGCATCGACCGCCGGCGTGTACAGGGTCGCCCGCAGGGCACCGGTCCGGGTCAGCACGCCCACCATCGCGCCATCCGCGTCGACAGCGATCGCAAGCACAGCCCGCGCCGCGTCGATAGCATCGAAGGCGGCGCGTGGGTCGGTGTCGGCTGAGATGACCACCGGCGCCGGGTTCATGACGTGCTGGACCTGGGCGAAGCGATCCACGTCCGCGCAGTCGGCCGCGGAGACGATGCCGACGGGTCGGCCGTCACGCACGACCACGGCGGCCCGGTGGGATCGCTTGGGGATCAATGAGAGGGCCTCGGCCACCGTCTGGTCGGGAGCCAGCTCGATCGGGGTGTCGAACACCAGGTGCCGTGTCTTCACCCAGCGCACCACGTCGGACACCACGGAGATCGGGATGTCCTGTGGGATCACCACGAGGCCGCCACGTCGCGCTACGGTCTCGGCCATGCGTCTGCCGGCGATCGCGGTCATGTTCGCCACGACCAACGGCAGCGTCGCACCCGTGCCGTCGTTCGTGGCGAGGTCGACGTCGTACCTGCTCGCGACAGCCGAGTGTCGCGGCACCATGAAGACGTCGTCGTAGGTCAGGTCGTGCGACGGGGTCGCGCCGTTGAGGAAGTGCACGTCAGGGAAATCTACGCGGTGTCCAGCAACCCGCAGAATCCCTAGGGTGAGCGCATGGCCTTCGTCTCACCGGGCGTACCCGCCGACCTTGTCCATGCTGTTCGAGCCTCCTTTCGGAGCGCCTACGGGCGGCCGGCAGACGTCGTGGGCAGGGCGCCCGGGCGGGTCAACCTGATCGGCGAGCACACCGACTACAACGCGGGGCTCTGTCTGCCCGTAGCGCTTCCTCATGCGACCTGCGCCGCGGTCGCCCGACGCGACGACGACCGGGTGCGGATCGCAAGCCGCCAGGAGCCCCGGATGTGGGAGGGCGACCTGGCCTCGTCGGGGCCTGGCCACCCCACCGAGTGGGCGTCGTACGCCGCCGGCGTGCTGTGGGCGCTGCGCGAAGCCGGCCACGCCGTGCCCGGGCTCGACATCTACGTCGACGGCACGGTCCCCCTCGGGGCGGGCCTGTCGAGCTCGGCCGCGCTGGAGTGCTCGGTCGCGGTCGCGGTGGCAAAGCTCGTCGGCCTGGAGCCGTCCGACGACGTACGCCGCGAGCTCGCCGCAGCGTGCGTGCGCGCCGAGACCGAGGTGGCCGGTGCGCCGACCGGTGGCATGGACCAGACCGTGTCGCTGCTCGCACGCACCGACTGCGCATTGCTCATCGACTTCGACGAGCACTCAACCCGGCAGATCGAGCTGGACCTGGAACCGGCGGGGCTGGTCCTGCTCGTCACGGACACCCGCGTCACCCACTCACTCAACGATGGTGGCTACGCGGCGCGTCGAGCGGACTGCGAGCACGCCGTTGCCCGGCTGGGAGTGGCCTCCCTCCGCCAGGCCGACCTGGTCGACGTCGAGGGGCTCGCCGACGAGCGCGTCCGGCGGCGGGCCCGACACGTCGTCTCCGAGATCGCCCGGGTCGAGCTGGCCGTCCGCGCCATCGAGGACGCCGACTGGGCCCGGGTCGGAGATCTCTTCGAGCAGTCGCACGCTTCGATGCGTGACGACTTCGAGATCTCCTGCCCCGAGCTCGACGCCGCGGTGGAGACCGCCGTCGAGGCCGGGGCCGTCGGCGCCCGGATGACCGGGGGCGGATTCGGTGGCTCGTCGGTGGCGGTGGTTCCCCAGGAACGCGTCGAGGCCGTCGCTCGCGCGATCGACGCCCGGTTCGCGGCCCAAGGATTTCGCGCGCCCGCCCACCTGCGCGCGGTGCCATCGGCACCTGCGGGCATCTGCGCCGACTGACGCATCGACCAGGCGCGGGCGCCCCTCACCCACGTCCATGCTTGACTCGGGCTCAGCCGACCGACGAGACGAAGGGACCGCTCACGTGAACCGCAGGAACGCTCTGGGCAAGTTCAAGGACACCGCGATCGACACCCTCAAGGGCCCCGTGGCGGCCACCGCGGAAAGGGTGGTCGGGAAGGCAATCGTCCAGGCCAAGGGCACGGTCGGTCTCGGCAAGGTGCTGGCCGGACAGGTGACGAAGTCTGTTGTCTCCCGCGCGAGTCGGGCCACCACCAGGACGACGGGCCGGACAGCACCCTCGCGGGCACCGGAGTCGCGCACACCGGCCCCGACGCCCACGCCGAAGGCGGCGGCCGCGGCGTCGAAGGAGGGCCGGGTCCCCGAAGTCAGTCCAGCGGACGTGGCCAAGGTCGTCGCGAAGAAGGCATCCGTCCGCAAGCCGGGTCCGAGCAAGCCGGCTTCCAGGAAGCCGGCGCCGACGAAGAAGTCGGCGCCTGGGGCGAAGCTGCCGCCACGGAAGGCCACGCCCCCGCCGGCCCCGACACCGCTCATCGACCCCGCGACCACGAAGAAGGTCGCCGCGGAGGCCGATGTTCTCGGTCGCGCGAGCGACGTCGACAAGGGATAGTCGCGAAGTGACCATGGCCGACCGGATCCTCGATCCGGCGCTCGTGGTCCTCGTCGGACCGTCCGGGTCCGCCAAGTCGACGTGGGCGGCCTCCCACTACCGGCGTGAGGAGATCGTGTCCTCCGACGCCCTGCGCGGAGTCGTCGGCAGCGGTCCCCATGACCTGGACGCCACCGGCGATGCGTTCGCGATCCTCGAGCAGGTCGTCGACGCTCGCGTCGCGCGGGGGCTCACGGTCGTGATCGACACGCTCGGCACCGACGCGGCCAGGCGCGGTCGTTGGCTCGACCTGGCGAGACGAGGCGGACTTCCAGCCGTTGTGGTCGTCCTGGACACCCCGGATGCCGAATGTCGGCGCCGCAACGCCGCCAGGGACCGTCCGGTCCCGGCCGGCGTCTTGTCGGGCCAGCTCACGCGACACCGCGAGGTTGCCGCCCGGCTCGACTCCGAGGCGTGGGACCTGGTGCACGTGGTCTCCGAACCCCACGAGACGAGTCGGGTGCCTGAGAACGCCCGGGAGGGCGTCGTGAGGCACACGAGCCAGTCACCACGGCCCGACCGGCGCAGCTCCCAGGGCCTGCGCATCGTCCTTCACGTCTCGCGATTCCCGTGGGGTGAGAACCCGATGACCTGGTTGCGGGACATCGCGCTCGCCGCGGACGCTGCGGGGTTCGCCGGGATCGCGCTGATGGACCACCTCATCCAGATCCCCCAAGTGGGCCGGGCCTGGGAGCCGATTCCCGAGCCCTGGGTGTCGCTCGGCATGCTGGCCGGGCTGGACACCGCCCTCGACCTGGGCCCGCTCGTGACGCCCGTGACGTTCCGTCCGGCCGGAGTGATCGCGAAGGCCGCCGCGACGCTGGACGTCCTGAGCGGCGGGCGGGCGTTCGTCGGGATCGGCGCTGGATGGTGGGATCGCGAGCACGCGGCGTACGGGCTTCCGTTCCCGTCCGCCGGCGACCGGCTGGACGCCCTGGAGACAGCCATCGAGACCGTGCGCGCGCTGTGGAGTCCCGGCACCAAGGCGTACGTCGGCGAGCACGCGAGTCTGCCGGAAACAACGGGCTACCCACGACCGGTCGGACGTATCCCCGTCATCGTCGGCGGCTCGGGCGAGCAACGAACGCTACGCATCGCGGCGCGGCTGGCCGACGCCATCAACGTTCCTTCCGCGCTTCCCGTGGTCGACCGGAAGATCGAGGTCCTACGCGCTCACTGCCGCGACGTGGGTCGAGACCCGTCCGAGGTCGCGATCACCGTGCTCGACCTGCCGGTCGTCGGGCTGGACCGTGAGGACACCTGGGCCCGGGTCGAGAAGCTGCGCGGCCGCACGCCCGCCGGCTCCTACGTGCGACGCACCAACGCCGGAACCCCGGCCGAACAGCGGGACCGCTACGGTGCGCTGGCCGACCGTGGTGTCGACACGGTGTTCGTCTCGCTCGGCGACCTCGACGGTCCGCAGGACATCGAGAGGGTCGCGGCGCTCTGCGAGTGACGGGCTACTTGAGCTCGGTGCTCGACAGCCCCAGGATCCGGCGGGCGACGATCAGCTGCTGGATCTGCTGGGTGCCCTCGAAGATGTCGAGGATCTTGGAGTCGCGGGCCCACTTCTCGAGCAGCTCGGTCTCGCTGTAGCCGATCGAGCCGGCCAGCTCAACGCAGCTGAGCGTGATGTCCGAGCCGACCCGGCCGGCCTTCGCCTTGGCCATCGAGGCCTCGAGGGAGTTCGGCTCGCGGTTGTCTGCCATCCAGGCCGCCTGCAGCATGAGCAGGTGCGATGCCTCCCAGTCGGCCTCCATCTGGAGGAACTTGGCGGCGGCTGCCGACTGGGTGATCGCCGGGCGGTCGTAGTCGATCTCGATACCGGCCTGCTCGAGCAGGTCACGGACCAGGTCGAGAGCGGCCTTGGCGCAGCCGACGGCCATCGCCGCGACCAGCGGCCGGGTGTTGTCGAACGTCGCCATCGCACCGGCGAAGCCCTGCTTCACGTCGACCTCCGGCGAGCCCATCAGGTTCTCCGCGGGGACCCGGCAGTTCTCGAAGATGATCGTCGCGGTGTCGGAGGCCCGGATCCCAAGCTTGTGCTCGAGCCGCTCGACCTTCATGCCCGGGGTGCCCTTGGGGACGACGAACGACTTGATGGCGGCGCGACCGAGGTCCCTGTCGAGCGTGGCCCAGACGACGATCGCGTCGGCCCGGTCCCCGGACGTGACGAAGATCTTTTCGCCGTTCAGGACGTAGCAGTCCGTGTCGGGGTCCAGGGTGGCGGTGGTCCTGATGCTGGCGGAGTCCGAGCCGGTGTTCGGCTCGGTGATGGCCATGGCGGCCCACACGCCCTCGAACCGCTTGGACTGCTCATCGTTGGCCACCGAGGCGATCGCGGAATTGCCAAGGCCCTGGCGGGGCATCGACAGCAGCAGGCCGACGTCGCCCCAGCACATCTCGGCGATGGACATGACCGACGCCAGGTTGGTGCCGTTCTTGACGGAGGTGTCCTCGTCCTTCTCCTCGCGACGGACGCCGGCAGCACCAGCACCCTCGGATGCGCCGGACTCCGACAGCCCGTCGATCATCGCCGCGAGCATGTCGAGCTCCTTCGGGTACTCGTGCTCGGCGAGGTCGTACTTGCGCGAGATCGGTCGGAGCATGTTCATCGCGACCTGGTGGGCCTGCTCGGTGAGCGGCCGGAACTTCTTGGGATCGTCGAGGTTGATCATCAGCGTTTCGGGGTCCCCTCGGGATTGTGGACGGAAGGAGCGAAGCGGGAGGAGGGAGCAATCTCAGGGGACATTCAGACAAGCACCGAACCCTCCATGACTCCGATGGCCCGCAGGTCGCGGTACCACCGCTCCACCGGGTGCTCCTTGACGAAGCCGTGGCCGCCGAGCAGCTGGACGCCGTCGAGCCCGATCTGCATGCCCTTGTCGGTGCACAGCTTGCGAGCCAGCGCGACCTCCCGGGCGAA
>JAOPXM010000219.1 GCA_025965125.1 Nocardioides sp. | reverse complement strand
CCCAGGTCACAGCGGCGGGGAAACCGCGCAAGCAGCCGTTCTTCATCAGGCCGCAGGACCATGGCATCCTCGCGATGGCCGGGCTCTACGAGATCTGGCGCGACCCGACCCGGGGAGACGTTGACCCGGAGCGCTTCCGGTGGACCTGCACGGTGATCACCACGGATGCCGAGGACTCGCTGGGCCTCATCCACGACCGGATGCCGTTGATGGTGGAGCGCCACCAGTGGTCCCGCTGGCTGGATCCAGACCCACCGTCCCAGGAGGGCCTTCTCGACCTCCTCGTCCCGGCCGCGCCCGGGCGGCTGGAGGCATTCCCCGTGTCGACGCTCGTGAGCAACGTGCGCAACAACGGTCCCGAGCTCGTCGAACCCCTACCGCTCGAGGAGGCGCTCTCGTGAGCTCCGAGCGCACCCTCTCTACACCGCACGGCGACGCGCGGCTGGTCACCGACCGGGCCCGCAACGCCGTGGCGACCCTGCTGCTGAGCCACGGCGCGGGCAACGGCATCGACACGCGTGACCTCGAGGCGCTGGCCGGGAACCTGCCGCGCAACGGGATCACCGTCATCCGCCTCGAGCAGCCGTGGAAGGTCGCCGGCCGGAAGGTGGCCACGCCGCCCGCCACCCTGGACATCGCGCTGACCGCGGCCGCCTCCAGTCTCCGGCTGCACACACCCCTGGTCGTCGGCGGCCGATCCGCCGGAGCCCGCTCCGCTGCCCGGTGTGCGCGCGACCTCGGCGCCGTCGGCTGCCTGGCCCTTGCTTTTCCGCTGCACCCGCCGGGGCGCCCGGAGAAGTCGCGCCTGCCCGAGCTGCGGGGAGCCGGCGTCCCGACGTTGGTGATCCAGGGGGAGCGCGACACGATGGGGCGTCCCGAGGCGTTCCCCGGCGACGTCGACCTGGCGGTCGTACCCGGAGCCGACCACGGGTTGAAGGTCCCGGCGCGCGGCGCTGTCTCCCAGGCCGAGGCGATGGAGATAGTGGTCGAGTCCGCCCTCGAGTGGATCGTCCGGGAGGTCACGGGAGCAGGCACCGCAGGGAATGGCCGACCCGCCTGACGTGTTCTACCTGTGTGATTGCGCTGCTGGATCCACCCCGTGCCACCTCGGCCGGTGCTGTGCCCTCGGTCACGCCGCTAAAGTGGGACGCGATGACTGAGACACCAGAAACTGCCATGGACGTCCTGGACGACACCGTTGAGGCTGTCGAGCCGGTCGACGTGGCGACCGAGTCCCAGGGAGACAGGACGGCGCGCTTCGAGCGTGACGCCCTGCCGTTCCTCGACCAGCTCTACTCCGCCGCCATGCGGATGACCCGGAACCCGGCCGACGCCGAGGACCTCGTGCAGGAGACCTTCGCCAAGGCGTACTCGTCCTTCCACCAGTTCCGGCCGGGCACCAACCTGAAGGCCTGGCTCTACCGGATCCTGACGAACACGTTCATCAACACGTATCGCAAGAAGCAGCGCCAGCCGCAGCAGTCGATGTCGGAGGACGTCGAGGACTGGCAGCTGGCACGGGCGGAGTCGCACTCGTCGAGCGGGCTGAAGTCAGCCGAGATGGAGGCTCTGGAGCACCTCCCCGACTCCCAGGTCAAGGACGCACTGCAGCGACTCCCCGAGGAGTTCCGTCTCGCGGTCTACCTCGCCGACGTCGAGGGGTTCGCCTACAAGGAGATCGCCGAGATCATGGAGACCCCGATCGGCACGGTCATGTCGCGACTGCACCGCGGCCGCCGACAGCTGCGTGACATGCTCTCCGACTACGTCCGCGCCAACGACCTGCTCCCGGTCGGCACCACTGACGGAGGCAAGTCATGAGCCACAGCCACAGCCACGACGCCGACGACGTATCGGCAAGTGAGTGCGTCGACTTCCTCGAGCGGATCGTCTACTTCATCGACAACGAGCTCGATGAGGCCGATTGCTCTGAGGTCCGCCGTCATCTCGACAGCTGCAACCCCTGCCTGGAGAAGTACGACCTGCAACGCACCGTGAAGTCGGTCGTCGCGCGCTCCTGTTCGGAGTCCGCCCCCGCCGAGCTGCGCGAACGGGTGCGCATCCGAATTCGCGAGGTGCAGGTCCGCATCACCGAGGTCTGAGCCAGCAGCGACATACGAAACGAGCCCCCGGCCATCGGCCGGGGGCTCATTGCGTTGCGAGATGTGGTGCGCTCAGGCGTTGGGGCGCTTGCCGTGGTTCGCCTTGTTCTTCTTGCGAGCGCGGCGCTTGCGGCCAGTCTTGCCCATGGTGTTCCTCCTGAATCGGACGATGGTGGTCCGAGGACCGTCGACCAGTCTCTCAAACAACGCCGCTCACGGGAAATCCGGGTCAGAGCCGCGCCAGGAACTTGGCGCTGTCCACGACGACGCGGGTGATCTCGCCGGACCCGACCACCTTGCCGGGGCCGCTCGGGCCGACGTGCCGGGCGGCGACGGTGAAGCGGTGCAGCCGCCCGTCGGCGTACGACGACGAAGCGGTCACCTCGACCTCCTGACCGACCGGGCTCGCAGCCAGGTGCTCCAGGGACACCCGGGTGCCCACGCTGGTCGACCCCTCCGGGAGCGTCGGGTCGATGGCCGCGCACGTGGCCGCTTCGCACCAGGCCAGCAGTCGTGGGGTGCCGAGGACCGGCAGGCTCCCCGATCCGACGGCGACCGCGGTGTCGGCATCGGTCACGATGAACCGCAGGGCGGCGTCCATCAGAGCTCCTTGCGGAAGGCGATCAGGCTGACGTCGGGCAGTGGCTGCCAGTCGCGCTCCGGCACCCGCTCGAAGCCGTGCCGTTCGTAGATCCGATGCGCGCCGGCCATCTCGTTGAGGCTCGACATCACCACAGCATGGGCCCCCTGCTCCCGGAAGTGGCCCAGCACCAGGTCCACCAGCGCCTCGCCCACACCCTGACGCCGCGCGTCGGGGGAGACCGCGAGCATCCGGAACTCTCCCTCGCCCGGCTCGGCCACCTCGCGCCACGGTGAGCCCTCGGGGCAGATGGTGACGCTGCCGAGGATCGCGTCGCCGTCGTCCGGCGTCACGACCCAGAGCTCGGCCTCGCGGCCCCGGCTCTCGGCGTCGAGCAGCCGGTCGCGGTAGCTGTCCTCGGCGCCGGTCAGGAACTCCTCGTAGGCCGCGACGGTCACTTCGCCGACCGCCCCGTAGTCCTCCGGACGTGCCCTTCTGACCCGCACACTCAAATCCCGAACGTGGTGCGTGGGTAGGCCGCGTTGACGTCGGTGATCACGTTGACCAGGTAGGGCACGTTCGCCTCGAAGGCTCGGTCGATCGCGGCGCCGATGTGGCGAGGGTCGGTCACGGTCTCGCCCGCGCCACCCAGTGCCTTGACCACCTCGTCGTACGCAGTTCGCGGCGCGAGGTCGGCCACCACGTCGTAGCCGTAGAGCATCTGCATCGGACCCTTCTCGAGGCCCCACGCGGAGTTGTTGCCCATCACCATCACGACCGGCAGGCCGTGCCGGACCAGGGTGTCGACGTCCATCAGCGAGAAGCCGGCCGCGCCGTCGCCGAGCAGCAGCACGACCTGCGCCGACGGTCGCGCGAGGCGCGCGGCGATGGCGGCTCCGAGGCCGGCGCCCAGGCATCCGTACGGCCCCGGGTCCAGCCAGCCGCCGGGGCGCTTGGGCTCGACGAACTTGCCGGCGAAGCTCACGAAGTCGCCACCGTCTCCGATGACGATCGAGTCCTCTGCCAGCCGCGGCACCAGCTCGCCGTAGATGCGGGCCGGGTGGATCGGGTCCGCCTCGGCGCCGAGCAGGGCCAGGTCGCGCTCGGTTGCCTGCTTGACGGTGTCCTGCAGCTCGGACACCCAGCGGCTCCAGTCGGGCCGCGGCCCGCGTTCCATCGCGGCCTGCAGGCCGTCGAAGACCAAGGTGAGGTCACCGGACACCGAGTCCGCAAGGGCCGCGTGGCCAGAGACCTGGCCGGGGGAGTCGGCCACGTGCACGACCTGCGCCGGCTCGGCACCGTCCTTGCCGCCGAAGCTGCCGTACCCCAGCCGGAAGTCGAGAGGGGTGCCGATCACGATCACCAGGTCGCTGCCCCCGAGCGCGGGTCCGCGTGCCTTGGTGACGAGCAACGGGTGACCGCCCGGGACGACGCCGCGTCCCATCCCGTTGGTGATCGTCGGGACCCCGGCACTCTCGACGAAACGAAGCGCGGCCTGCTCGGCACGATCTGCCCAGACGTCGGTGCCGAGGATCAGCACCGGTCGGCTCGCGCCGGCCAGGAGCGCGGCGATCCGACCGATGGCATCGGTGTCCGGGTCAGCGCCGCGGGTGCTCGCGGCCACCGGCGCCGGTCCCGAGGAGGCGTTGAAGAACTCGTCCATCGGCACGTCGACGAAGACCGGCCCGCGGTGCGACGACGCGGCCGCGTGGAACGCCTCGTCCATGCCACCGAGGACGTCGCCCGCGGTGTGCAGGGTCCTCGCGAGCTTCGAGACCGACTCGACGATCGGCGGCTGGTCCAGCTCCTGCAGGCTGCCGCTGCCCCACCGGTTGGCGGGCGCGCGGCCGCCCACGACCACCATCGGCGACCCGGCAAACTGGGCCTGGGCAATCGCGCTGATCCCGTTGGTGACGCCCGGACCGGCCGTGAGAACGGCCAGTCCCGGGACCCGGGTCAGCTTGCCGGTGGCTTCGGCCGCGAACGCCGCGGTCTGCTCGTGTCGGACGTCGAGCAACCGCATCGGCGGCTCGGCCTTGACCGCTCCGTCGTACATCGGGAAGACGTGCGCGCCCGACAGCGTGAACATGGTCTCGACGCCGTGGGCCCGCGCCACCGCAACGGCCAGCTCACCGGAGTGACCGCTGATCCCCTCGGTCGTGGTCGGGTCGGTCGCGGCTGTCTGGGCTTCGGTCATGACGGCAGGTTACCCACCAGTCGGGTGGTCGCGACGGGTCAGCCCGCGGGTGCCTGCAGGTAGTGCGGGTTGGTCGCCCTGAGCGCGTCCACGACAACCAGCAGCAGGTCGGACCTCACCTCGGGAGGCCTCGGTCCCAGCGCCAGCTGGAGGTGGAGCGCGCGGAGGAACGCCTCGGCGTTCCCGCCGAGCAGGTGCGGGTCACGGTCGTCGTACGACGAGAGCGTGCCGGCAGCGGTCGCGATGCGCGCGATCCACGGCTCCAGCACCCGAAGCGGCACGGCGTTGCGCCGCAGCACATCGATCGTGGCGAGGGCCAGCCGGTCCGGCTCGCCGTTGGTGAACAGGTGGTCGACGGGCAGCAGCAGACGGTCCGCGATCACGTCCAGGATCACGGTGAGCTCGGGGGTCGCGACGTGCGGTGACCGCGCCAGGGTGGCCAGCGCGTCCGCCCCGTGTGCGGTGGCGTGCGCCCAACCCTTCCCGGGCACGAAGCCGCGCAGGTCGCGTTCGCGCAGCATCCACGTCGCGATCCGGTCACCCCACTCGAGCACCTTGCCGCCGGGCACCAGCGGGCGCTCGTTGTCGCGCGCGATGCACGCGTCCAGGACGAGTGCGGAGAAGCTCCGGCGGAACACCGAGTCGGTGTCGCGCTCACCCAGCCCCACGCCGAGACCCGTGGCCATCCCGTCGCCCAGGCCGGGCAGCAGGTCGTCGTAGACGCCGCGGTCGATCCAGGTCGTCAGGGTGGGGTAGGCAGTGCCGTCGCGGGTCTCGGGATCGGTGTCGCCGAGCATCCGTGTCAGCTCGGCAGTGAGGTCGCCCAGGGGGCGATCGTTGGGCACGGCGAGCCCGTCAGCATGCACTTGTTTCCAGTATGACCCGGACATGTTGGTCATCCTGCCAAAGGTCGAGGGCAAGCGAGAGGGCGCCCCGGCCTCGATAGGGTCACGACCGTGCCGTCCCTGACCGAGCTCGTCCGCAGCCACACGGACCTGGACCACCAGGACATCGCGTGGTTGCAGCTGCTCCAGGCCGACTGGCAGATCGTGGCCGACCTCTCGTTCGCGGACCTGATCCTGTGGCTGCCGGACCGGACCGGGTCGGGGTTCTGGGCTGGCGGCCAGATGCGCCCGACGACCGGGCCGACGGCGTACGTCGACGACATCGTCGGCAGCTTCGTCGCGACTGGTCGAAGGCCGTTGCTCGATGCGGCGTACACCCAGGGGCGTCTGGTCCGCGAGGGCGACCCGGAGTGGCGCGACGACGTGCCCGTCCGGGTGGAGACGATTCCGGTGCGCCGGTCCGGGCGGGTCATCGCCGTGGTCGCCCGCAACACCAATTTGCTGGGGGTGCGTACGCCGAGCCGCCTCGAGCTGTCCTACCTGCAGACCGCCGCCGACCTGACCCAGATGATCGCCAACGGGTTCTTCCCCTCCACCGGGCAGCGCAGCGACCACGCCGACTCACCCCGCGTGGGTGACGGATTCCTGCGCGTCGACGCTGCCGGTCATGTCGTCTACGCCAGCCCGAACGCGCTCTCGGTCTACCGCCGGCTCGGCCTGTCCGGCGACCTGGCCGGGCTTTCGCTGGCCGACCTGACGCGTGAGCTGGTGCCGCCCCGGCACCGCCCCGACGAGGAGACGCTGAGTGCGGTCCTCGGCGGCCGCGCCCATCGCGACACCGAGATCGGCACCGACGGTGGCGACGGGGTGTCCCTGATCGTGCGGGCGATCCCGTTGCGGCCGGAGGGCGTCCACATCGGCGGGCTGATCCTGGTCCGCGACGTCACCGACCTTCGTCGCCGCGACCGTGAGCTGGTCACCAAGGACGCCACGATCCGCGAGATCCACCACCGAGTGAAGAACAACCTGCAGACGGTGGCGGCCCTGCTCCGGCTCCAGGCGCGCCGGATGGACTCTCCGTCCGCCAAGGCGGCACTGGAGGAGGCGGTACGTCGGGTTGGCTCGATCGCGATCGTGCACGAGACGCTGAGCCAGGCCGTGGAGGAGAACGTCGACTTCGACGAGATCGCCGACCGGCTCGGAGCCATGGTCACTGAGGTGAGCGCCCTTGGGGGCCGGGTCCGAGTGACCAGGGTCGGTGGCTTCGGCGTGCTGCCGTCGGAGTCGGCAACCGCGATGGCGGTGGTGCTGACCGAGGTGCTGCAGAACGCCGTCGAGCACGGCTACGAGCCGCCGGACGACGACGCCGACCTGGCCGGGGACGCGTTGATCGGGGAGATCGTCGTGACCGTGCGACGCGACGACCGCCGCCTGACCCTCACGGTGGACGACGACGGCCTGGGACTGCCCCCGGGGTTCGACCTCGACGAGTCGACGAACCTCGGGCTCACGATCGTGCGGACGCTCGTCGAGTCCGAGCTCGGAGGCAAGCTCGAGCTGGGGCCGGTGCCCGGAGGCCCAGGGACTCGCGCGGCGATCGACGTACCGCTGGAGTGACGCGCTTGCTAGGCGGTGCGCACCCGAGCCCGGGCGTTGCGGCGCTTCAGCGCGCGACGCTCGTCCTCACCCAGACCGCCCCAGACGCCGTGATCCTGGCCCGCCTCGAGCGCCCACGCAAGGCACTGTTCGCGCACCTCACAGCGTCGGCACACCTGCTTGGCCTCCTCGATCTGGAGGATGGCCGGACCGGTGTTACCGATCGGGAAGAACAGTTCCGGGTCCTCATCGAGGCATGCGGAACGGTGGCGCCAATCCATGGGGGGGAATCCCTACTCTCTTATACGTGCGTGCAGGCCAGGGGCAGCTCAGGCCTGCGGGGCGCGCGCCGAGGCTTCACTATGTGAACGCAGTCACGAGCGCAGGACCAGACTGGCAACCTTTGGACCGTTAAACAAGCCCTGGCGGTGGTCTCTTTCGTCACAGCCGCCCCGCGAGGTGCGCGAACCCGCGGTGAAACCGGGCTGTGAACGATGAGATACCCCGCCCGTAGTCTGCAGGGGTGAGCCAAACCCCCGACAATCCGGCCCCCCTGGTCGTCGCGGCTTCGCTCGCCGCCATCCAGGGCGGGGGACTCTTCGTGTTCGCCGTCCTCGAGCTCGCTCACGTGTCGGGGGAGCGGGTCACGATGGGCGTGACGACTGCCGTCTTCTTCGCCGTGTACGGCGCCGCGCTGCTCGCGTGCGCCTGGGCGGTGACCCACGATCAGGCCTGGGCGCGAAGTCCGTTGCTCCTGACCCAGCTGATCCAGCTCGGGCTCGCCTGGAGCTTCCGGGGCGGCGGAACCACCTGGGTCGCGGTCGGACTGGCGGTGGTGGCCGTCGTCGTGCTGCTCGGGCTGTTGCACCCTGCCAGCATCCAGGCGCTCAACGACGATCCGACCGGTGACTCCTAGTCGGGCTGGTCCAGCGAGGCCCGCAGCTGCTCCAGCGTCCGGTTGAGCAGCCGGGACACGTGCATCTGCGAGACACCGATCTCCTCGGCGATCTGCGACTGGGTCATGTTGCGGAAGAACCGGAGCAGCAGGATCTTCTTCTCCCGCGGGTCCAGCTGGTCGAGCAGCGGCTTGAGCGACTCGCGGATCTCGACGTTCTCGAGCCCCTCGTCCTCAATGCCGATCGCGTCCAGCATCGTGGCCGCGTTGTCGTCCGAGTCGTCGGTGGCGTCGAGGGAGAGCGTCGAGTAGGCATTGCTCGACTCGATCCCCTCGATGATCTCCTCGACGGTGCAGTCGATGGCCTCCGCCAGCTCGCGGGGAGTGGGGGAACGGCCGAGGGTCTGGGTCAGCTCGGCGGTCGTCGCCCCGATCTGCATCCGCAGCTCCTGGAGCCGGCGAGGCACCCGGATGGCCCAGCCCTTGTCGCGGAAGTATCGCTTGATCTCGCCGATGATCGTCGGCGTCGCGTACGTCGAGAACTCGACCCCCCGGTCGGTGTCGAAACGGTCGATCGACTTGATCAGGCCGATGGTTCCCACCTGGACGAGGTCCTCGAACGGCTCGCCGCGGTTGCGAAACCGTCGGGCACAGTGCTCCACGAGCGGCAGGTGGAGGTGCACGAGCAGGTCTCGTGCGCCGTCGCGGCTGGCCACGGGCGCACCGTCGTCCCGGAGCTCGATGAACAGCTCCGCGCTGCGGAGCCGAGTGATCTCCACCGTCGTGGGTGGTGGGTCCGTCTCCGCCAGAGAGTCCCGAGTGGCGTGAGCGTCCATGTCAGACGACGGCTCCGAGATGGCCGGCCTGCATCGTCAGCGTGACGATGAACCTGCCATCGCTGGTGTCGAGGGACGCGCTCGAGGCGAGGGTGGTCAGCACCTGCCAGGCGAAGCTGTCGTAGTCGGGCTCCGGCGCCCCGTCGGCGCTGACCCCCACGGAGATCGTGAGCCGGCCCGGCGACATACGGAACTCGCAGCGCAGGTCCGAGCCCTCATCGGCCTTGGGGAGCACCATGGCGCTCGCTTCGCCCACCGCGATCCGGAGGTCCTCGATGTCGTCCATGGTGAAGTCGAGCCGGGCGGCCAGCCCGGCGGTCGTGGTGCGGAGCACCGAAACAAATGCGCTGTCGGCAGGGAGGCGGAGCTCCACGTCTGCCCGCTCGCTCGGCGAGCCGTGGTCGGTCTCAGGCATGGAGGTCGTCCTTGATGGGTGCGCAGTCTTCAGGGGAGGGGCCGTTGCCCAGACCATAGGCGCTCGGGCCCGGCCTCCGGCTGTCTACCCGGTGGCCGGGCCCGAGAACGCGCCCGGCCTCCGGCTGTCTACCCGGTGGCCGGGCCCGAGAAACGCGCCCGCTCCCTGCTGAAGGTCAGGGCAGGGGCCGCCCGCCTGACGTAGGAGGCCAGCCAGTGCCAGCCCGGCTGACCCCGCTCAGCTCAGCCCTTCTTGGTCTCCCAAAAAATCTCCGCGATCTCATCGATCTTGGCGAGCAGCTCGTCGGCCTTGGCTGCGTCGAGCTCACCCTTGGTGCCGCTGGCACCGGCGAGCTTGGTGGCCTCGTTGACGAGGGTGTGGAGCTGCGGGTACTTCTCGAAGTGCGGGGGCTTGAAGTAGTCGGTCCACAGCACCCAGAGGTGATGCTTGACGAGCTCCGAACGCTGCTCCTTGATCAGGATGGCGCGGGTGCGGAAGTCGGCGTCGTCGTTGTCCGCGACCTTGGCGATGATGGCCTTGATCGACTCGGCCTCGATGCGGGCCTGGGCGGGGTCGTACACGCCACAGGGGAGATCGCAGTGGGCGGAGACATCGACGGTGGGGGCGAAAAGTCGCGCGAGCATGCGGGTCCTCTCATCTTCTGTTGTTCGGTGGTTTTCGTCTGGCTGCGACACTACTCCGCGTGTTCGGGCGACCAAGACGAGGTTCACTGCCGCGAAACGCGGCACCCCGTTGGGGGTTCGCGATTGTCGTAGGTGACTCCATGACGCCCACGCTGCGCCCCGGCGACCGTCTCCTCGTCTCCTACCGCCGGGTGGCCCGGCCGGGGGACCTCGTGCTGGCCAGGTTCGCCGACGGGACGCTCGCGGTGAAGCGGGCGGCCGAACGCCGTACGACGCGCTCTGGCGCGGCGGGCTGGTGGTTGCTCAGCGACAACCCGGAAGGGGGCGTCGACTCACGCCATCGCGGCCCCGTGTCCGACGACGAAGTACTTGCGGTGGTGCTCCGCCGGGTGTGGCCCCTCGCCGGGGTTACCCGCCGGTTGTGATCCATGCCATGCGCCCGGTTCCAACGCTGGTCCGGGGCGGCACCGGACCCTGTGCGAGAATTGGGGAAACGGCTACCCCGTTCGTCGGTTCCGCGAACCACCCCCTCGCGTCGAGCCGCACTCCGCGAGTCCCCGACGGCTTCGTGCCCGGAAAGTGTCGATAGGTCATGGCTGCAGCACCCAACGACGAGCCCACCCCGGCGCACCCGCGTGCCGGCGAACCCGTCTTCGACCTGCACGTCGGTGGAAAGATGGAGATCGTCTCCACGGTGTCCCTCGTCGGCCGCGACGACCTCTCGCTCGCCTACACCCCGGGAGTCGCGCTGGTCTGCGAGGCGATCGCGGCCGACCCGAGCCTCACCCAGCACTACACCTGGGTCCCGAACACCGTCGCGATCGTCACCGACGGCACTGCGGTGCTCGGCCTCGGCGACATCGGCCCCGCCGCGGCCATGCCTGTCATGGAGGGCAAGGCCGTGCTCTTCAAGCAGTTCGGCAACGTCGACGCCATCCCGATCTGCCTCGACACGACGGACGTCGAGGAGATCATCGAGACGGTCGTTCGGCTGGCACCGAGCTTCGGGGGCATCAACCTCGAGGACATCTCGGCGCCGCGCTGCTTCGAGATCGAGGCGCGCCTCAAGGAGCGCCTCGACATCCCGGTCTTCCACGACGACCAGCACGGCACGGCCGTCGTCGCCCTCGCCGCGCTCACCAACGCCCTGCGCCTGACCGGCCGCAACCCCGAGTCCACGCGCGTGGTCATCTCCGGTGCCGGCGCCGCCGGCGTCGCGGTGGCCCGGATCCTGCTCGAGGCCGGCATCAAGGACCTGGCCGTCATCGACCGCAAGGGTGTGCTGAACTCCGCACGCGGCGACCTGACGCCGGTCAAGCGGGCGCTCGCCGTCGACACAGCGGACCAGTTCGGGCGCTCCGGGTCCCTGGCCGACGTGCTCGTCGACGCCGACGTCTTCATCGGCGTCTCGGGTGGCACCGTGCCCGAGGAGTACGTCGCTGCGATGGCGCCGGACGCGATCATCTTCGGCCTCGCGAACCCGACGCCCGAGGTGCACCCCGACGTCGCACACCGGCATGCCCGCGTGGTCGCGACCGGACGCTCGGACTTCCCCAACCAGATCAACAACGTGTTGGCGTTCCCCGGGATCTTCCGGGGAGCCTTCGACGTGCACGCGACCGCGATCACCGAGGGGATGAAGCTCGCCGCCGCGGAGGCCCTGGCGGCCCTGGTCGGCGAGGACCTCTCCGAGGACCTGATCATCCCCTCGCCGTTCGACCCGCGCGTCGGACCGGCCGTGTCGTCGGCCGTCGCCGAGGCCGCTCGCCGAGACGGCGTCGCACGCCGATAGTTTGGGCGACATGTTCGCCGTCTACGCCGACAGGTTCTCCGCCAACGACCCGCTGTCCGCCCTGCAGGTGGGAGACCGACCGGACCCCGAGGTCCCGGACGGTTGGACGACCGTCACCGTCAAGGCCGCCTCGCTCAACCACCACGACGTGTGGTCCCTGCGAGGTGTCGGCCTGCGCGAGGAGGCGCTGCCGATGATCCTGGGCTGCGACGCCGCTGGGTACGACGAGGACGGTCACGAGGTCGTCGTGCACGCCGTCATCAGCCACCCCGACTGGACCGGCGACGAGACCCTCGACCCCAAGCGTTCCCTGCTCTCGGAGCGACACCAGGGCACGTTCGCGGACAAGGTCGCGGTGCCGCGTCGCAACGTCATCCCCAAGCCCGCCTCGCTCTCCTTCGAGGAGGCGGCGTGCCTGCCCACGGCGTGGCTGACCGCCTACCGGATGCTGTTCACCCGGGGCGAGCTCAAGGCTGGCGACACCGTGCTCGTGCAGGGTGCCGGTGGGGGCGTCGCGACCGCGATCATCACACTGGCCCGGGCTGCCGGGCTCAAGGTGCTCGCCACGAGTCGCGACGAGGCCAAACGGGCCCGGGCCCTGGAGATCGGTGCCCACGAGGTCTACGAGTCCGGCGCGCGGCTGCCGGTCAAGGTGGACGCGGTCATGGAGACGGTCGGCAAGGCCACCTGGTCGCACTCGATCCGAGCGCTTAGGCCCGGCGGCACGATCGTCGTCTCGGGTACGACGTCGGGGCCGGATCTCGACGACGCCGAGCTGACCCGGATCTTCTTCCTGCAGCTCAAGGTCGTCGGGTCGACGATGGGGACGAGAGACGAGCTCGCCTCGCTGGTCACCCTGCTCGATGCGTCCGGTGCCCGCCCCCTCATCGACCGGAGCCTGCCGATGGCCGACGCCGCCGATGGCTTCGCGGCCATGGCCGGTGGCGACCTCTTCGGCAAGATCGTCTTCACGCGATGACCTCGACCCACCTCGTGACCGGTGCGGGCTCCGGGATCGGCGCCGGCCTCGCCGAGCGACTGCTCGAACGCGGTGACGAGGTCGTCGCGCTGGCCCGCTCCGACTCCCGCGCCCACGACCTCAGGGCCGACCTCCCCGGAGCCACCGTGCTCGTCGCAGACCTCGCCGACGCCGCCGGCCTGGGGTCACTGTCCGGTCAGCTGCCCGATGCGCTGGACTCGGTGGTTCACGCCGCGGGGGTGGTCGACCTCGGCCCCGTCGCCGATCTGAGCGCCGCGACGTGGATCGAGCAGCTCACCGTCAACCTGGTCGCGCCGGCCGTGCTCACCCGGCTCGCCCTGCCGGCGCTGCGGGCGACCGGGGGAACGGTGGTGTTCGTCAACTCGGGAGCGGGACTGACCGCCCGCCCCACGTGGTCGGCGTACGCCGCCTCCAAGCACGGCCTCCGGGCGCTCGCCGACTCGTTGCGCGCCGAGGAGCTCCAGCACGGCGTCCGGGTCACGTCCGTCTTCCCGGGCCGGACGGCTACGCCCATGCAGGCCAAGGTGCACGAGCAGGAGGGCAAGGACTACGACGCCGAGCAATGGATCCAGCCGGCTACCGTGGTGGACCTGATCCTGCGCGTCCTCGACCTGTCCGCCGACGCCACGATCCCCGAGGTGGTCATCAGTCCGGTCTGATGGCGCCTCAGGCCGGCTCGAGCACGAAGATGCGGACCCGCCGGCCGGTGATGCGCTGCTGGTACTTCCGGTAGCCGCCGTAGAGGCTGGCCGAGCTGGCCATCACTTCTGCGTACTCGGTGGCACTCGCCGCGCGCGCCACCACGTCGCGTGAGGAGCCGCGGAAGGTGACGCTCGCGTGGGGGTCGGCCTCCAGGTTGAGCACCCAGGCCGGCGTGGCCGGTTGCCCGAAGTTGGTGCCGAGCAACGCCAGCGTGTCGGCGATCGGGACCGAGATGAGGTGCGTGGGCCGGCGCAGTCCAGACTTGCGCCCGATGGTGGTCACGTCGATGACCGGGAGCCCGGCCAGCACCTCGGGCGCGCTCAATCGTCCGCGGCTGAGCCTGCCGACTGCGTCGTCGAAGTGGCGCAGCGTCTTGGCGAAGACCCAGGCCCCCGGGCGCGTGGAGGCGAATGCCTGCATCGCGAGCTGGAACGCGTTGGGAGGTTTGAACTGGTAACCGAGATCGGCAGCGAGACCCATGCCCGGCAGTGGACCACGCACAGCGTCGCACCCGTGGAGGATCGGGCGAACTCAGCTCTTCGAGCGCCAGTTCAGGGCGCCGATCAACACCATCCGGAGCTGAGTGCGGGCGGTCTCGACGATCTGCTTCTCGGCGTCCGGGCGACGCGGCGCGCTGAGGATCGCCTCGGCCGTCGCAACCATGGCCATCACGATGAGGTTGGACAGCACCCGCAGGTCGTCGGCCGACCACGGCTCGATTCCGGGCATCCGCGCCAGGTCCGTGGCCAGCTCTCGCTCGCACAGCTCGATCTCGTGCCGGATCGCCTCGCGTACCGTCGGCGGGCCGGCCGCCCGCTCCCGCGCGATGAAGTGGAAGTGCGCCCGCTGCTGGTGCACGTGCTCCACCAGGATCCGGATCGAGCCGTCGATGATGTCCTCGAAGGCCGGGTCCCGACGTCGTACGTCGCGCAACATCGCCCGCAGCGACACGAAGGACTCGTCGACCAGCTCGAGGCCGAGGGCCTCGATCGACCCGAAGTGCCGGTAGAACGCGGTCGGGACGATTCCGACCTCCTTGGCGACCTGGCGCAGCGACAGCGCCACCAGGCTGCTGTCCTCGCAGAGCGCCAGGGCGGCATCGAGGATGGCGCGACGCGTGCGCTCCTTGCGCTCACCGCGACTCTCGGGGCGGGCCGGGATCTCCACCATGACTCAGATGTTAATCCCGGGTGAACGCATGTGCACTTCGCCGGACCGGATGCGCCGTGGCGTGGCCGGGGTCACGGCAACACGCATTGACCTGGGCACCCGACCCTCGCCATAGTTTGAGTGTACGGATGTGCACTCAAACCATGTTCAGGAAGAAGGCACGCATGAGTCCCACTGGCTCAGCCATCGGCAGCCGGATCCTGCGCTCCCGGGCGCTTGCCGCCCTGACGTCTCCGCACGGCGTCGACCGCTACCTCGAGCAGGTGAACCCGATGTGGGCGGCCCACGAGGTCCGCGCCCGCGTCGTCGAAGTGCGCCGTGAGACCACCGGCTCCCCGGAGAGCGGCACGGCTCCCGTCGCCACCATCACGCTCCAGCCGACCAGCACCTGGCGTGGCCACCGCGCCGGCCAGTACGTCCAGGTCGGCGTCGACCTGCCCGGCTCCCGCCGGCGCACCACACGCTGCTTCTCCATCTCCTCGGCCGAGTCCGGCCCCGGCGAGCGGTTCACCCTCACCGTGCGGGCCCACGACGAGGGCCAGGTGTCCAAGTTCCTGGTCCACGAGGCCGAGCCGGGGCAGATGCTCCATCTCAGCCAGGCCGACGGCGACTTCACCCTCCCGGGCAGTCCGGCCACGCCGAGCCCGTATCCGCTGGTCTTCATCACCGGGGGCTCCGGGATCACGCCCGCGATGTCGATGGTTCGCACCCTGCTGCGCGACGGCTACGACGCGAAGGCGCACCGCAAGGTCCTCTTCCTCCACTTCGCGCGCAGCCCGGAGGACCAGATCTTCGCGGATGAGCTCGCCGAGATCGCCGCAGCCGACAACGACATCGACGTGCACCTGCGCTACGGCGAGCAGATCTTCAGCGAGTTCGAGCTCCGCAGGCTGGTGCCGGACTACCGAAACACCGACACCTGGGCCTGCGGGCCCGGGGCGATGGTCGAGCTGATCCAGGCCGCGTATGCCGGCTCCGATCGATTGCGGCTGGAGTTCTTCGAGCCACCCCGCATCTCCGGGGGCGAGGCCGCTGAGGGCGACGTCGTGTTCGGGCGCGCCGGCCGGTCCGCGGCCAACACCGGCGAGAGCCTGCTGGACCAGGCCGAGGCCCTCGGCCTGAAGCCGGAGTTCGGCTGCCGGATGGGCATCTGCTTCACCTGCACGTCGAAGAAGACCGAGGGCACCGTCCGCAACGTCATCACCGGCGCCGAGTCGTCGCTGCCAGACGAGGACATCCAGATCTGTGTCTCCGCACCCGTCGGCGACTGCGTCGTCGACCTCTGACCGGAAGGAACACCATGACCGCCCAGAAGACCGAAGAGACCACGACCCAGGAGCACGTTGTCCCCGGCGACGTCCTGCTCAACAAGCTCACCGCCGAGCAGCTCGACGCGTTCGGCGGCGAGCTTGACGCGATCCGCCAGCGGGTCCTTTCCGAGCTCGGCGACGAGGACGCGGACTACATCCGCAGGATCGTGAAGGCCCAGCGAGGCTTCGAGGTCGCTGGCCGGGCGCTCTTTTACCTGCCGCCCGCCTGGCCGCTCGCGGTCGCGTCGCTCAGCGTCTCCAAGATCCTCGACAACATGGAGATCGGCCACAACGTCATGCACGGCCAGTACGACTGGATGGGTGACCCCGGCCTGAACTCCCGGATGTACGAATGGGACAACGTCTGCCCCAGCTCGCAGTGGAAGTACTCCCACAACTACATCCACCACACCTACACCAACATCCTCGGCAAGGACCGCGACATCGGCTACGGCATCCTGCGGATGGACGAGGAGCAGGAATGGCGGCCCTACTACCTGGGCAACCCGCTGTACGCCACGTTGTTGATGCTCGGCTTCGAGTGGGGCGTAGCCATGCACGACCTCGAGTTCGAGCGGATCATCTCGGGCGAGAAGAGCTGGGCGGAGACCAAGCACCTGCATGCGGGCCTGATCCGCAAGATCCGCAACCAGGCGTTGAAGGACTACCTGCTGTTCCCAGCCCTGACCGGACCGCTGTTCCCGCTCACGTTCGTGGGCAACGCGACGGCCAACCTGGTACGCAACATCTGGGCGTTCAACATCATCTTCTGCGGGCACTTCCCGGCCGGGGTGTCGACGTTCTCCGAGGAGGAGTGCGAGAACGAGTCCCGGGGGCACTGGTACTACCGCCAGTTGCTCGGCTCGGCGAACATCACCGGCAGCAAGCTCTTCCACACGATGACCGGCAACCTGTCGCACCAGATCGAGCACCACCTCTTCCCGGACCTCCCGGCCCGCCGCTACCCGCAGATCTCCGAAGAGGTGCGGGAGATCTGCCAGCGCTACGGCATCGACTACAACACGGGTCCGCTCGGCCGGCAGCTGTTCAGCGTTGCCCGGAAGATCTGCCGCCTGGCCCTGCCCGACCGCAAGCAGGCGCGCCGGTCGGCTGCTGTGACCCGACCCGCGTTTGCCGCCTGAGCAGAAACGGCAAGACTGTGTTCATGACCCGGCCCATGAAGGACCACCTCAGCAGGAACGAGATCCGCAAGGACGCCGTCCAGGGCGCCGTCGAGGCCGCAGCGACGGCGGTCGGAGAGGTCGCCACGATCCTGACCACCGCGGTCAGGGACGTGGCCGGAGCGCTCGGCGGCCTGGCCACCGAGGTCTTCGAGCTCCGTGACGCTGCCCGCAAGGCGGCCGCGGAGAGCGATGGCCTGGGCGACGAGCACCCGCTCGAGCTGGTCGAGGATCCCGAGATCGGTGAGGGCACGCCCTAGCTCGGCTGCCACGACCTCAAGGCGACCCGGGTGTCTCCCGCGTTCGCGGACCGAGTGACGTCATCGCCTTGTCGATGGCGCTGGAGACGTCGATCATCCGGGCGGCCCTGACGTAGTCCTTGTCGAGCTCCCGGGCGACGTACTTCGCGACGAAACGCCGCAGCTCACCCTCGACGTCGGCGGCGTACTTCGTGATCGAGGCGCGCAGGCCCTGGGCCTTGAGATCGACGACGACCTGGTCGGCCCGGGGTGGGGCGACGTCGAGCACGATGGCGAGGTCCGCACGGGCCCGGGCCGTCAGGATGAGCGGGACGGTGATGTCGGCGAGGAACCGGTGCTTGTCCATGCCGAGGTCGATCGCGAACTCCAGGGCGACCGGAAGGGCGACCTCGAAACAGGCTGGTACGTCGCTCACGCGCCTGCCGACCGCCACGCCGATCTGTCCCGAGGCGACGACCTTGACGATGCGTCCCGGTCCAACGCCCATCGGGCCGACGTCGATGACTTGACCGGACAGGACATTGACGCCGGCCAGAACTCGTTCGACGGAGACTGCATCGGCGAAGAAGGCGACGCCCCACTCGGCATAGCTGATGTCGGAGGTGATGGCGCTGTCCATCTGGGTCATCGGGCCTGACCTCAGTCGTCGGGGTCGTCGAGACGAGCCAACCAGGTTGCGAACCGTTCCACCGCGGTCTCGAACTCAGGGTGCAGGTCGGTGAACTCCTGAAGGCGCTCAGCAAGCCAGGCCAGGGTGACGTCCTCGTCGCCCCTGCGCTTCTGGAGCTCCTCGATGCCGCGGTCGGTGAAGTACATGCTCAGGCGAACGCGCGCTCGAGCAGTTCCTTCTGCTCGGCCGTGTGCCGCTTGACGGTGCCGACGGAGGGCGAGGACGAGGCCTCACGCGAGATTCCCTCGACCTGCGCGTCCACACGCGGCCACACATTGAGCTGGTAGTGCGGCCACGGGCCCATGTTCTCGGGCTCGTCCTGCACCCAGCGCACGGCCTTCAGGTGCGGGTAGCGGGCGATCTCCGCCTTGATGTCCTCGAGTGGGCGCGGGTAGAGCTGCTCCACGCGGCCGATGGCGAACCGGTCCTTGTCGTCGTGCTTGGCGCGCTCGACCATCAGGTCCCACGTGATGCGCCCCGAGCACAAGAGCAGCGTGTCGACCTTGTCGGAGTCGGCCTCCTGGTCGCCGATGAACGGCCTGAAGGTGCCCGAGGTGAACTCGTCGGGTTGCGACGCGGCTTCCTTGCGCTTGAGCATCGACTTGGGCGTGAATACGACCAGCGGTCGGTGCTCCTCGCCGAGCGAGTGCTGGCGCAGCAGGTGGAAGTACGACGCCGGGGTAGACGGTTGCGCGACCACGAACGCGTCGTCCGCGCACATCGTCATGAAGCGCTCGATGCGCGCGGAGGAGTGGTCCGGGCCCTGTCCCTCGTAGCCGTGGGGAAGCAGCAGGACGACGCCCGACTCCTGGCGCCACTTGGTCTTGCCCGCGGCGATGAACTCGTCGATCACGATCTGGGCGCCGTTGACGAAGTCGCCGAACTGCGCCTCCCAGAGCACCAGCGCCTCGGGACGGGCAACGGAGTAGCCGTACTCGAACCCGAGGGCGGCGTACTCCGACAACAGCGAGTCGTAGATGAAGAACTTCGCCTGGTCCTCGGTGAGTCCGGACAGCGGCGTCCACTCGTCGGCGTTGACCCGGTCGATGATCGTGCCGAACCGCGACACGAAGGTGCCGCGTCGTGAGTCCTGGCCGGAGAGACGCACCGGGCGACCGTCCATCAGCAGCGCACCCAGCGCAAGGATCTCCCCGGTGCCCCAGTCGATCGGGCCCTCGGTGATCGCCGTCGCGCGGCGCTGCAGCTGGGGCATCACCTTCGGGTGCACGGTGAAGCCATCGGGCGGGGTGACGTAGGCGTCCGCGATCCGCTTGAGGACCTCGCGGGAGACCGCGGTCTTGGTCTCGCCGGCCGGCTTGTCCGGGTAGTCGGGGACGGTGGTCCACTCGGAGGGCTGGCTGCTGGCCTCGCGCACCTCGGTGAACACCCGCTCGAGCTGAAGCTGGTAGTCGCGCAACACCTGCTCCGCTTCCTCGATCGTGATGTCGCCACGACCGATGAGGGACTCGGTGTAGAGCTTGCGGACCGAACGCTTCTGCTCGATCAGGTCATACATCAAGGGCTGGGTGTACGACGGGTCGTCGCCCTCGTTGTGGCCGCGCCGGCGGTAGCAGACGAGGTCGATGACGACGTCCTTCTTGAACGCCTGTCGGTACTCGAAGGCGAGTCGGGACACCCGGATGCAGGCTTCGGGGTCGTCTCCGTTCACGTGGAAGATCGGCGCCTGGACCATGCGGGCGACGTCGGTGCAGTAGAGCGAGGAACGCGACGAACCGGGCGAGGTGGTGAACCCGACCTGGTTGTTGACGACCAGGTGGATGGTGCCGCCGGTGCGGTAGCCGCGCAGCTGAGAAAGGTTGAGCGTCTCCGCGACCACCCCTTGCCCGGCGAAGGCCGCGTCGCCGTGGACCAGCAGCGGCAGCACGGGGAACTCGGCGCCGCGGTCGAGCACGTCCTGCTTGGCGCGGGCGATGCCCTCGAGCACCGGGTCGACCGCCTCGAGGTGCGACGGGTTCGCTGCGACCGAGACCTTGATCCGGTCGCCCGACCCGGCTTCGAACTCGCCCTCGGCGCCGAGGTGGTACTTCACGTCGCCGGAGCCCTGGACGGTCCGCGGGTCGATGTTGCCCTCGAACTCGCGGAAGATCTGGGAGTAGCTCTTGCCGACGATGTTGGCGAGCACGTTCAGCCGACCGCGGTGCGCCATGCCCATGGCGACCTCGTCGTGGCCCGACTCTGCAGCCGCCTGGCATTTCTCTTCGAGCACCGGGACAGTGGTCTGGCCCCCCTCGAGGCTGAACCGCTTCTGACCGACGAACTTGGTCTGCAGGAATGTCTCGAACGCCTCGGCCTGGTTCAGCTTCAGCAGGATCCGCAGCTGCTCTTCACGCGGCGGCTTGGTG
>JAOPXM010000218.1 GCA_025965125.1 Nocardioides sp. | reverse complement strand
CACTCGCGAGCGGCCCGGAAGCCGCGCTCGGCGAATCCCGCGCCGCCGGGGTGGCCGTCGTAGACGAAGACCGTCAGGCGGCCGGTGTCGGCGTGGAGGGCGGTGGAGACGCCACCGATGTCCCAGCGGTCGCAGGTGGCGAACAAGGGCAGCAATCCGATCGAGCAGTGCTCGGCGGCGTGTGCGGCACCCGGGAGGTCGGCCGCGGCGAGGTCGGCTTCGGCCAAGGCGTCCCCGGGCACGGTCCACCAGACCGCCGAGGTGCGCAATGACCGGACGGGCAGGTCGAGCGGCTCCTCGCCGATGACCTCACCGCTCGGCTGGCGGCGCCGGAGGAACGAGACGACCTGGTGGGACACGTCGACGTCACCGAACGACAGCCGACACCCCGACCAGTCGCGGTGGTCGCGCTCCTGGACGATCGCGATGTCGGTGATCTCGCGAGCCGACGTGGAGTAGTCGGGCTCGGCTCGGCCGATGACCGCGACGTGCTCCTCGAGGTCGAGTGACTCCACCAGCCACGTCTCGCCGCGGTGCACGTAGACAGCTCCGGCGTGGGCGGTGCCGTGGGAGCTCGACGCGTCCACGGTGCCGATCACCCGTCCGGTCTCCGCCTCGACCAGCTGCACGGGCGAGCCGCCGCTCGACCGGATGTCGGCGAGGTCGGCGGCGCGCCGGCGATCGGTCCAGAACCATCCCTGCGGTCTGCGCCGCAGCAGCCCGGCCTCGGTCAGCGACGCCAGGACGTCGGGTGCCGTCGGACCGAAGAGGTCGAGCTCGGTGGGTCGCAGCGGGATCTCCTGGGCTGCGGCGCACAGGTGGGGCCCGAGGACGTAAGGGTTGCCGGGGTCGAAGACGGTTGCCTCGACCGGCCGGCCGAGCAGTGCCTCCGGGTGATGGACGAGGTAGGTGTCCAACGGGTCGTCCCGGGCCACGAGCACGCCAAGCGCATCGCGGGCACCGCGGCCCGCACGGCCCAGCTGTTGCCACAGGGCAGCGCGGGTGCCAGGGAAACCTGCCATGAGCACGGCGTCGAGGCCGCTCACGTCGATCCCGAGCTCCAGTGCGTTGGTGGCGGCCAGTCCGATCAGCTCGCCGGAGCGGAGTGACGCCTCGATCGCGCGGCGCTCCTCGGGGAGGTAGCCCCCGCGGTACGACGCGACGCGGGCCGGCAGCGACGAGTCCACCTCGGCCAGCAGACCTGCGGCCGTCATTGCCACCTGCTCGGCGCCACGGCGTGACCGGACGAACGCGAGGGTGCGGACGTCCTCGGCGACGAGGTCGGCGAGCAGCTCGGCGGTCTCGGAGGAGGCCGCGCGCCGGACGGGCGCGCCGTTCTCCCCGGTGTAGGAGGTGAAGGGCGGCTCCCACAGCGCCAGTGAGACCTGGCCACGTGGTGACGCGTCATCGGTGATGCCCAGGACGTCGAGCCCGGTCAGCCGGCCGGCCGCGACCTCCGGATCGGCGACGGTTGCCGAGGCGAGCACGAAGGTTGGCGAGGCGCCGTACAGCGCACAGATGCGTCGGAGCCTGCGCAGGACATGGGCGACATGCGCGCCGAAGACACCGCGATAGTGATGGCACTCATCAATCACCACGAAGCTGAGGGATCCGAGGAAGCCGGACCACCGGGCGTGCCTGGGAAGCAGGGAACGGTGGAGCATGTCGGGGTTGGTGAGGACGTACTCGGCGTGGTCGCGGGCCCAGTCGCGCTCGTCGCGGCCGCTGTCCCCGTCGTGGGTCGCGATCCGGACGTCCAGGCCGAGACCGGACAATCCCGCGAGCTGGTCCTGGGCGAGCGCCTTCGTGGGCGACACGTAGAGCACGGTGGCGCCGCGTTGCCCGCGGGGGCCGCGACCGTCGCGGATGGCAGAGAGCGCGGGCAGCTGGTAGGCGAGTGACTTCCCGGAGGCGGTGCCGGTCGCGAGCACCACGTGTCGGCCGTCGTGGGCGGCGTCGGCCGCCGCGACCTGGTGGCGCCAGGGGCGTTCGATGCCACGCGCGGCGAAGGCTGCTACGACGTCGGCTGCGGCCCAGTCCGGCCAGTCGGCGCTCGCGCCGGACCGGGCGGGGAGCACCTCCAGGTGGGTCAACCGACCCTCGCGACCGGGCACCGAGGCCAAGCGGTCCACCAGGGCCGCCATGGACGGCGGGCGTTGGTGGAGCGTCGAGGTCACCCCTTCAGTCTCGCAAGACCCGCCCACAGCCCGCGACTCCTCCACAAACCCGTCGACTGTCTTTGTGCACGTCGGGGCCAGCCGTGGTTTCATATTGCAGGCCGACCCTCGAGGCGAATGATGTCGCGGAGGTTCGGTGCCGGTTGAAGCCAGTGCCTTCAGGGGAGAACACGTGGACCTGACTCTTGCGACGCGCGAGGTCGATGGGACGACCATCGTTGCCGTCGGGGGCGAGATCGACGTCTACACAGCCCCGAAGCTGCGCGACAAGATCACCGAGCTCGTGGCTGCCGGTGTCTATCACCTCGTGATCGACATGGAGGCCGTCGAGTTCCTCGACTCCACCGGCCTCGGCGTCCTGGTCGGCGGCCTCAAGAAGGTCCGTGCGCACGACGGCTCCCTGCAGCTGGTGTGCACCCAGGACCGCCTGCTGAAGATCTTCCGCATCACCGGCCTGGCCAAGGTGTTCGTGATTCACGACTCGGCCGAGGCCGCGCTGGCCAACGGCTGACCCGCCGTCACCCCTCTCCCGCACCAGGTTGGGCCGCGGTTCCCTGTGTGCTGGTTGTCACACCTACGTGCTGACGCCCCGATACCCGTGCGTAGACTCCGCCTCGTTCGTGAGACCTGAATCACTCTCATACATCTCGCAGGAGGAAACACATGACCGGGATTTCTCCCGATGTCGTGGACCTCTCCGGCGGCAACCTCGTCCTGGTCATCGTCGTCGCCCTGATCGCGCTGGGCGCGCTCGCGATGGCCGCGATGTTCCGCCAAGAGGTCCTTGCCGCTGGTGAAGGCACCGACAACATGAAGAACATCGCGCAGGCGGTGCAGGAAGGCGCAAACGCCTACCTGACGCGGCAGTTCCGCACCCTCGCCATCTTCGCGGCGGTGGCGTTCTTCGCGCTGCTCGCCCTGCCCGCCGATGACGCCACCGTCCGGATCTTCCGGTCGGTGTTCTTCCTCCTCGGCGCCGGGTTCTCCGCAACCGTCGGCTACCTCGGCATGAACCTCGCGGTGCGCGCCAACCTGCGGGTTGCTGCTGCTGCCAACGAGAAGGGCCGCGACCCGGCCATGGTCATCGGACTGCGGACCGGCGCCATGGTCGGCATGCTGACCGTCGGCCTGGGCCTGCTGGGCGCCAGCCTCGTCGTGCTGCTGTTCCAGGACCAGGCACCCAAGGTGCTCGAGGGCTTCGGCTTCGGTGCCGCCCTGCTCGCCATGTTCATGCGGGTCGGCGGCGGCATCTTCACCAAGGCCGCCGACGTCGGTGCCGACCTGGTCGGCAAGGTCGAGCAGAACATCCCCGAGGACGACCCCCGCAACGCGGCGACGATTGCCGACAACGTCGGTGACAACGTCGGCGACTGCGCCGGTATGGCCGCGGACCTCTTCGAGTCGTACGCCGTGACCCTGGTCGCGGCGCTGATCCTCGGCTCGCAGGCCTTCGGCGACAAGGGCCTCGTGTTCCCGCTGCTGATCCCCGCCATCGGCGCCCTCACGGCCGTGGCCGGGGTCTACCTCACGAACCCCAGGGCCGGCGAGAACGGTCTGACGACCATCAACCGGTCGTTCTACCTGTCGTCCGGCATCGCTGCGGTGGCCTCGGTGGTCCTGGCGTTCGTCTACCTGCCCGGCAGCTTCGCCGAGTTCAGCAACGTCACCGGCAGCGACATGCTCGGCGCTGATGGCGACCCGCGGATCATCGCCGCGTCGGCCGTGGTCATCGGCATCGTGATGTCGGCCGCCATCCTGGCGCTGACCGGCTACTTCACCGGCACCGAGTACAAGCCCGTCAAGGACGTCGGCAAGACGTCCCTGACCGGTGCGGCCACGGTCATCCTCTCGGGCCTCTCGGTCGGCTTCGAGTCCGCCGTCTACACGACCCTGGTCATCGGCGCCGCGGTCTTCGGCGCCTACCTCCTGGGTGGCGCGACGCTGACGGTCTCGCTGTTCGCCGTGTCACTCGCGGGCTGTGGTCTGCTGACCACCGTCGGCGTGATCGTCGCGATGGACACCTTCGGGCCGGTGTCCGACAACGCCCAGGGCATCGCGGAGATGTCCGGTGACGTCAGCCCCGAGGGCGCCCAGATCCTCACCGAGCTGGACGCGGTCGGCAACACGACCAAGGCGATCACCAAGGGCATCGCGATCGCAACCGCCGTCCTCGCTGCCACCGCACTGTTCGGCTCGTACGCCACGTCGGTTGCCGAATCCGTCATCAAGGCAAATCCGACTGCGAACGAGGGCTACCTGCTCGACTTCAACGTGTTCAACCCGGCAGTGCTCGTTGGCCTCCTGCTGGGCTCGGCCGTCGTGTTCATGTTCTCCGGTCTCGCGATCAACGCGGTGGCCCGGGCCGCTGGCGCGGTCGTCTACGAGGTGCGCCGCCAGTTCCGCGAGATCCCCGGGATCATGGAGGGCACCGGCCGTCCGGAGTACGGCAAGGTCGTCGACATCGTCACCAAGGACTCGCTGCGCGAGCTCGTCACCCCGGGGCTGCTCGCCGTGCTCGCGCCGATCGCGGTGGGCTTCGGCCTCGGCGCGACGGCACTGGCCGGGTTCCTGGCCGGCGCCATCGGCACCGGCACCCTGATGGCGGTCTTCCTGGCCAACTCCGGTGGGGCCTGGGACAACGCCAAGAAGCTCGTCGAGGACGGCAACCACGGCGGCAAGGGCTCATCCGCACACGAGGCCACCATCATCGGTGACACCGTCGGCGACCCGTTCAAGGACACCGCCGGCCCCGCGATCAACCCGCTGATCAAGGTGATGAACCTCGTCTCGCTCCTGATCGCGAGCGCGGTCGTCTCGATGAGCATCGGCAAGGACCAGCACGACGCGCTGCGCATCCTCATCTCGCTGGTGGCCGTGGCCATCATCGTGGTCGCGGTGTACATCTCGAAGCAGCGCGAGCAATCGCTCGGTGACGACTCGGGGACGCCGGCACCGCCGGCTGCACCTCCGGTCGATCCGGTGGCCGCGGACCCCGAGCCGACGAAGCAGTTCGGTTCGCCGCAGCAGTGAGCTGATCCCGTACGACGCACCCGGCCCCCGGAGCTCTCCGGGGGCCGGTTGCGCGTTGGTGGCCTACTTGGTGACCCTCAGCCGGACAACCTGCGACCTCGACCCGGTGAAGGCGGCTGAGCCGGCAAAGACTGCCTTGATCCGGTGCACACCCGGCTTGAGCCTGCTCAGCCTGACGGTGCGGGTGCCGTTGTCCGAGGCCCGCACGACGTAGCCCTTCAGCAGCTTCGCGCCGTCGAACACCTTGACGCTCCCCGACGGCTTGGCACCGGTAGCCCTGAGGGTGAGCTTGAGGAGCCCTCGGGCGCCCCTGGCGACGGTCTTCTTGATGAGCGAGGCTCTGGTCGCCGATGACATCCTCGCGACCGGCAGGCCCGAGGTGGTGGCCGAGCCGGGCAGGTAGCCGGCCCGGGTCGCCACGACCTTGAGCGTGAGGGTGCGGCCGGCGTCGGCCGCCTTGACGACGTACGTCGAGTCGGTGGCCCCGGCGATCACCGCACCGCCGCGCATCCACTGGTAGCCGAACACCGGCGCTGGCTGGCCCGTCCAGGTGCCGGGGCCGGCGCTCAGCAGCGCTCCCACCTTGCCGGTGCCGGCAATGCTCGGTGCGGCGATGACTGTGATGGCGTCGCCGATCTTCGCGAGTACCGCGGCACTCGTGGCGACCCCCTGGGTGTCACCCTTGATACCGGTTGTCCGCACGGAGAGGTTCTTGGCGACGTCCCCGGCGACAACCGTGTAGTTGCTCGTCGTGGCGCCGTCGATGGCGACCCCGCTGAGCAGCCACTGGTAGTCGGTGCTGTCCACGGTGGTGTCCCACACGGGGGCGGTCGCCGTGAGGAGGGTGCCCACCTTGGCGTCGCCGCTGACGACCGGCGGCGACGTGGCGGCGGGTGCCGTGGAACCGAGCAAGGTGATGCCGAGCGCGTTGGTGATCAGGCTGAGCGGCAGCAGGCCGAGCAGGCTGCCGGTCACCTTGGCCGAGACCTCGTGTCCGACGTCGAGGTTGGTCGGGAGGTAGTTCCACACACCCGTGGTGCCTGCGATCGGGATCCCGTCTCGCAACCAGACGATGTTGTTGGTCACGCCCAGCAGGTTCCACACGGGCTGGGTGACGTTCAGCAGCGAGCCCGTGTCGCCGAGCCCGGACAGCAGTGGCAGCTGCAGCGGGATCAGCTGGAGCAGGCCCCGCTGGCCGGCGGTGGGCGAGCGGTGCGCCGGCTGTGCGTCGGCCGTGACGGCGGACCCCGCTACAAGGCCCGAAGTGATGACGGCTGAGACGGCGATCGTGCTCAGCGCGCGTCTGAAGTTGGTCATGGTTTTCCCTCCCCATGTTCGTGCAGGTTTGTCATGCCGGCTCCCCGCCGGCAGATCGTGCTCCCGATCGGAATGTAGGGCCGGTGTCACCGCGGCGGGCACGAACGGGCGGGTTGTCCCTGATGGTCTAGGCCGTGTCTGCCCGGCCGGGCCTACGCTCGCCGCGTGACAGCGTCCCCCGATGACCTTCCCCTGCAGCTGCGCGTGGCCCTGGTCGCCGCGGGTTTCACCTACGACGGGGTGGCCGAGGTGCTCGGCGCTCAGGCCCACGACGCGCTGGCGCGCAACGAGACGACACCCGGGCTGCGCCGCACCCGCGGCGGGTCGGCCGTCGAGACGCTGGCTCGGATGTTCCTCCTCCAGACACCCGTGGAGCTCGCCGCCGCCGAGCGCGCGCTGCCTGGTCTGCTCGACCGGATGGCGGCTCGGGGACTGGTCGAGCAGAGTGTCGGCGAGGTCGCGGCCCGGCTCGACGTACGTCCGTACGCAGCGGGTGACGAAGCGGGTGAGCACGCGCTGTGGGTCGTGAGCGACCTGACCCCTGGCCTGGACGGTGGTCCGCAGCGGGTCGGGTCCGACCACGTCCTGGGGATCAGTCCGGCATCAACATCCCTTGCCCAGCTGACGATCCGCGAGACGGTGGGTCGCTCCCTGGACCTGGGCAGCGGGTGCGGGGTCCAGGCGTTGCACCTTGCGCGACACAGCGCCGAGGTCGTGGCCACCGACGTCAACAGACGCGCCCTGTGGATGACCGCCTTCAACGCCGCACTCAACGAGGTGGGCGACTCGGTCGACGTCCGGGAGGGCTCGTTCTTCGAGCCCGTGGCCGACGAGAAGTTCGACCTGATCGCCACCAACCCACCGTTCGTCATCTCACCGGCGACCGGGGCACGTCTCGTCTACCGCGACTCCGGGCTACCCGGCGACCGGGTCGTGGAGCACATCGTGCGGGCCGCGCCCGCCCACCTGTCCGAGGGTGGCTGGTGCCAGATCCTGGCCAACTGGGTCATCGCCCGCGACCGCCCGTGGGCGGACCGTCTCGCGCCCTGGGTCGCCGACGGCTGCGATGCCCTGGTCGTCCAGCGCGAGGTCGTCGACCCGCCGACGTACGTCGAGCTCTGGCTCAAGGACGCGGGTCAGCACGGCGCCCCCGACTACGTCGCCCGCTACGACACCTGGCTGTCCTGGTTCGAGGAGCAGGGCATCGAGGCCGTCGGCTTCGGCTGGGTCAACCTCCGCAAGCGGGCCGAGGGGGCGGGCACCCGCGACTTCCTCGACTGGCCCTACGACGTGGAGCAACCGATCGCACCCGCCATCCACGAGTGGGGCGTGGCCGTGGACGCGCGGGTGGACCTGGGGTCGCGGCTGGTCGCGAGACCCGACGTGCAACAGGAGACCCTCGGTCCCGTCGGCGTGGAGGACCCGGCGGTGGTCGTGCTCAGGCAGCAGCGCGGGTTCCGACGCGCGCGACAGGCAGACACCGTCGAGGCCGCGCTGGTCGGCGCCTGTGACGGCGAGCTGACCGTCGGGCAGATCATCGATGCGCTCGCCGAGATCCTGGACCTGGATGCGGATGCGTCGAGAGCCACCTATCTGCCCGCTGTCCGGGAGCTGGTGGCCGAGGGCTTCCTGGCGCCCGCCTGACTCATTGGACTCGCTGCCCGCAAGGTCTGCCGCCGCACCACCTCGACGGTGGTTCGGCACCTGGTGCCGGCCCGGAAGTCATCGGTTTGGCCACCGGCCCGGCGTCTCTGCGGAGCCGGCGATGGAATGAATGTGCCGTGGCACGCGCTACCGTGATCGGCCGTGAGCCCCGCAGCGGGGTCGAATCGGCAGGACGAGCAGGAAGTAAAGACCTCAGTGGCACACAAGTTGGTGATCGTCGAGTCCCCGGCGAAGGCGCAGAAAATCGGCGGCTTCCTCGGCAAGGACTACGTCGTCGAGTCCTCTGTCGGTCACATTCGTGACCTCCCGCAGAGCGCTGCGGAGACTCCGGCGTCGATCAAGGACAAGCCGTGGGGCCGGCTGGCCGTCGACGTCGACAACGGCTTCGAGCCTCATTACGTCGTGCCGCGTCGCCAGAAGGACCAGGTCAAGAAGCTCAAGTCGCTGCTCAAGGACGCCGACGAGCTCTACCTCGCCACGGATGAGGACCGGGAGGGAGAGGCAATCGCCTGGCACCTCCTCGACGAGCTCAAGCCCAAGGGCATCCCGGTCAAGCGGATGGTCTTCCACGAGATCACCGAGCCGGCGATCCTCGCCGCGGCCGAGAACCCTCGTGAGCTGGACATGGACCTCGTCGAGGCCCAGGAGGCGCGACGCATCCTCGACCGCCTCTACGGCTACGAGGTCTCGCCCGTGCTGTGGAAGAAGGTCATGTCCGGCCTCTCCGCCGGTCGCGTCCAGTCCGTGGCGACCCGACTGGTCGTCGATCGTGAGCGCGAGCGGATGCGTTTCCGCGTCGCCTCCTACTGGGACCTCGAGGGTACGTTCGACGCCGGCTCGAAGCACGAGCAGCGAATGTTCCCGGCCAAGCTGCACTCGATCGACGGCGCCCGCGTGGCCCGCGGCTCCGACTTCGGTCCCAACGGTGAGCTGAAGGCCTCCGCAACCACCAATGGTGACAAGGGCAAACCGCAATTGGCGCACCTGGACCGCTCACGTGCCGAGACCCTCGCCGCAGCGCTGCAGGACTCGACGTACGACGTCCGCTCGGTGGAGTCCAAGCCCTACCGGCGCGCGCCGTACGCCCCGTTCCGCACCACCACCCTCCAGCAGGAGGCGAGCCGCAAGCTCGGTATGGGTGCCTCGGCCACGATGTCGGTGGCCCAGCGGCTCTACGAGAACGGTTTCATCACCTACATGCGCACCGACTCCTCGACGCTGTCGGGTGCGGCGATCGAAGCAGCGAGGTCGCAGGTGCGTGAGCTGTACGGCGCCGAGTACGTACCCGACTCCCCGCGGGTCTACGCCTCGAAGGTGAAGAACGCGCAGGAGGCCCACGAGGCCATCCGTCCCTCGGGCGACACGTTCCGCACCCCCGCGCAGACGGGCCTGACAGGCGAGCAGTTCCGGCTCTACGAGCTGATCTGGATGCGCACCGTCGCGTCGCAGATGAAGGACGCGGTCGGCAACACGGTCACGATCCGGATCGGTGGCACCGCCGACAGCGGCGAGGACGTCGTGTTCTCGACCAGTGGCCGCACGATCACGTTCCACGGCTTCCTCAAGGCGTACGTCGAGGGCACCGACGACGCCTCCGCCGCGCGGGACGACGCCGAGACCCGGCTCCCGGCGCTGGCCGAGGGCGACGCAGTGACGTCCGCATCGGTGACCGCCTCGGGCCACGAGACCAAGCCGCCGCCGCGCTACACCGAGGCAACGCTGGTCAAGGAGCTCGAGGAGCGCGAGATCGGCCGGCCGTCGACGTACGCCGCGATCATCAAGACGATCACCGACCGTGGCTACGTCTACAAGAAGGGCAACGCCCTGGTGCCGGCCTGGCTTGCGTTCTCGGTCGTACGCCTGCTCGAGGAGCACTTCCCACGGCACGTGTCGTACGAGTTCACCGCCGGCATGGAGGACGTGCTCGACGAGATTGCCGCCGGCCGCAAGGACCGCAGCACCGAGCTGAACGAGTTCTACTACGGCTCCGACCAGGTCAAGGGCCTGCACGCGCTCGTCACCGAGCTGGGCGACATCGACGCCCGCGAGCTGGCGACGTTCCCGGTCGGTGGGCCCGACAGCGGCATCAACCTCCGAGTCGGTCGCTACGGCCCTTATCTCGAGGGTCCCGACGACGAGGGCAACCCGATCGGCAAGCGCGCGAACGTGCCCGACGACCTGCCTCCCGACGAGCTCACGTTGGAGAAGGCGCAAGAGCTGTTCGCCAACCCATCGGGTGAGGAGATCCCGCTCGGCAACCACCCGGAGACGGGGCTCCCGGTCGTGGCGAAGAACGGCCGCTTCGGTCCCTACGTGACCGAGGTCCTCCCCGAGGACGCCAAGAAGGCCGACAAGCCGCGCACCGGCTCGCTGTTCAAGTCGATGTCGCTCGACACGATCTCGCTCGACGACGCGGTCAAGCTGTTGTCGCTACCGCGGGTGGTCGGCACCGACGAGGCCGGCGAGGAGATCACCGCCCAGAACGGTCGGTACGGCCCGTACCTGAAGAAGGGCACCGACTCCCGGTCGCTGGTCTCCGAGGACCAGCTCCTCACGATCGGCCTCGACGAGGCGCTGCGGATCTACGCACAGCCGAAGCAGCGCGGCCGGGCCGCCGCTGCCGCGCCGCTCAAGGAGCTCGGCAACGACCCGGTCTCGGGCCAGCCGATCGTGGTGAAGGCGGGCCGTTTCGGCGAGTACGTCACCGACGGCGAGTACAACGCCACCCTGCGCAAGGACGACTCCGTCGAGGAGCTGACCCTCGCCCGGGCCGCTGAGCTGCTCGCCGAGCGTCGCGAGCGGGGACCGGCGAAGAAGACGGCCAAGAAGGGTGCCAAGAAGTCGCCCGCGAAGAAGACGGCCAAGAAGTCGACGGCGAAGAAGGCCGCAGCCAAGAAGGGTTAGGCCTTCGAGTGCCGCACACCGTGACGTTTCCGCTTCGCCTGGGACTGCTCCTGGCCGCGATCCTGGCCTTCTTCCTGAACGCCTACGCGTTCGTCCTCTACCAGCTCGAGGACTGCTACATCCTCGACGGGCGGGGCCTGCCGGCCGACGATTTCGTGGCGGCCATGTGCGGCCGCGACAACAGCCTCGTCTCGGTGTCCCTCGCGACTTTCGTGATCGCGGGCATCCTGTCCCTGGCGGGGCTGGTCGCGTGCTGGCGCGGCGCCGGGACGCTCGCCAAGGTGGCCGGATGCGCCCTGGTCGTGCTCGCCCCGGTCGCGACGTACGCAGCACTTGCGCTCGTCACGAGCTGAGACGGAGACCCGCCCTTGGCGCGGTCGGTGCCGTCTCGTAGGTTCGGCGCGTGCCCAGCGCGTCCGGTGTCTACTCCTCCTCCGGCGTCTTCGTCTGCTTCGAGGGCGGCGAGGGGTCCGGCAAGTCGACCCAGTCACGCCTGCTGGGGGAGTGGCTGCGGTCCGAGGGTTACCCGGCGCTGCTGACCTTCGAGCCCGGAGACACCGCTGTGGGCCGCAAGCTCCGCCAGATCGTGCTCAGCCCCGAGACCGGAGAGCTGTCCCACCGCACCGAGGTCTTGCTGTACGCCGCCGACAAGGCCGAGCACGTCGACACCGTCGTGCAGCCCGCCCTCGACCGGGGTGACGTGGTGATCACCGATCGCTACGTCGACTCGCTGCTCGCCTACCAGGGCGCCGGCCGGGCCCTGAAGGCCGAAGAGCTCGAGCGGGTCGCAAGATGGGCGACCCAGGACCTGCGCCCGCACCTCACGGTCGTGCTGGACCTGGCACCGGAGGCCGGACTGGGCCGCTTCGAGGAGCGGGACCGGATCGAGGGCGAGTCGCTCGACTTCCACCTGCGGGTTCGCGAGTCGTTCCTGGTCTTGGCCGCGGCCGACCCCGGCCACTACCTGGTCCTCGATGCGCATGCCCCGATCCAGGAGATCGAGGAAGCCGTTCGCGAGCGCGTCCGCCCGCTCCTGGCCCAGGCTCGGCAGCCATGACGGTGTGGGACAGCCTGGTCGGGCAGGCTCGACCCGTGGAGGCCCTGCGCCGAGCGGCTGAGGGCCAGGGCATGAGCCACGCCTGGCTTTTCACCGGGCCGCCCGGTTCCGGAAGGTCGAACGCAGCGATCGCGTTCGCCGCCGCACTGCAGTGCGAGCGGGACGGCGGTGTCGTCGGCTGCGGCACCTGCCATGCGTGCCACACCGTGCTCGCCGGGTCGCACGCCGACGTGTCGGTGATCCGCACCGAGAAGCTCTCGATCGGTGTCGACGAGGTCCGCGACCTGGTACGCCGTGCGGCGCTCGCGCCGGTGGGCCGCCGCTGGCAGATCCTGATCGTCGAGGACGCCGACCGGCTCACCGAGCATGCGTGCAACGCGCTGCTCAAGGCGATCGAGGAGCCGACCGACCGGACCGTGTGGATGCTCTGCGCGCCCACCGTCGAGGACGTCCTGTCCACGATCCGCTCGCGCTGCCGGCTGGTCACGCTGTCCACCCCGACCACGGCAGACGTCGCGGCGTTCCTGACCCGGACCGCCGGCGTCGACGACGCGCTCGCGTCGTACGCCGCCCGCGCCAGCCAGGGGCACATCGGTCGGGCCCGGGCCCTGGCTCGGGACGAGGCGACCCGCAACCGGCGTCGCGAGGTGGTTGGCATCCCGGCCCGGCTGACCTCGCTCGGCGCCTGCATGACGGCCGCCGCGAACCTCAACGACGTGACCAAGGAAGAGGCCGATCTGCTCACCGGTGAGCTCGACGCCCGCGAGAAGGCCGACCTCGACACGGCGTACGGCGTGGTCGAACGTGGCCGTCGGCCCCGGGAGTACGCCCCCGCCCTCGCGGCGCTGGAGAAGGGCCAGAAGACCCGGGCCAAGCGGCGTCACCTCGACGTCGTCGACCGAGGCCTGATGGATCTCGTGTCGGTCTACCGCGATGCGATCGCCCTGGCCACCCACGCGACGGGCACGCTCGTCAACGAGGAGATCCGCGACGACGTCGAGACGGTCGTCCGGAGCGCGACCCCCGAGCTCAACCTGCGCCGGATCGGGTGGATCTTCGAGGCCCGGGAGCAGATGCTGGAGTTCAACGTCCCCGTGGCGCTGGCTCTGGAGTCCATGATGGTGGCTCTGAAGGTGCCCGAGGGGAGCAGTCGTTGAGGCCAGCAGTTGTTCGTTGGGTGGTCATCCTGATCGTCGTCGGACTGTTGGTCGGCGGCGGTGGCGTCGCACTGCTTGCCGGTCTGCGCTCCGGCGACTCGAGCGGCAAGGCGTCGCACCCGACCCCGGTCTCGACGGTCTCGCCGACGCCCAGCCCCGGCGCCACCAGACCACCACAGCCGGACCTCGCCGAGTTCTACTCTCAGCAGCTGGACTGGTCCGCCTGCGAGGACCAGTTCGAGTGCGCGAAGCTCACGGTGCCGATCGACTACAAGGACCCGTCGGCCGGCTCGATCGAGCTGGCGCTGCTCAAGGTCCCCGCTGCCAAGCCCGACGAGCGGCTCGGCTCGCTAGTCGTGAACCCCGGTGGGCCCGGGGCTCCCGGCACCGACTACGCCGCGTCGGCCGGCACCGCCTTTCGCCAGCCCCTTCTCGATCACTTCGACATCGTGGGGTTCGATCCCCGCGGCACCGGTGACAGTGACCCGATCGACTGTGTCTCCGACCAGCAGCTGGACACGTTCCTGGCGGCGGACCCGGTGCCGGACACACCCGCGGAGACCAACGAGCTCGTCAGCGGTCTCGCGGACTTCTACCAGGGCTGCGTCGACAACTCCGATGCGCTGATCGGTCACATCACGACCGTCGAGGCTGCTCGCGACATGGACGTCCTGCGGGCGGCGCTGGGGGAGTCGACCCTGACCTACCTCGGCGCGTCCTACGGCACCAAGCTCGGTGCGACGTACGCCGACCTGTTCCCCGACAAGGCCGGCCGCCTGGTCCTCGACGGAGCCGTCGACGTCTCGCTGAACTCCCGTGAGCTCGGCCTCGGTCAGGCCGCTGGTTTCGAGCGGGCGTTGCGCGCCTACGTCCAGAACTGTGTCGACGAGACCGGCGGATGTTTTCTCGGCGACTCGGTCGAAGCGGGGCTGACTCGGATCACCCAGTTCCTCGACGACGTGGACCGCCGGCCGCTCCCGACCGGCGACGACCGCATGCTCGAGGTCGGCAACGCTTTCTACGGCATCGTCCTGCCGCTCTATGCACGCGACTACTGGTTCCTGCTCAGCCAGGCGCTCACCCAGGCGTTCGACGGTGACGGTTCCACCCTGATGCAGCTCTCCGACCTCTACGCCTCGCGGAACAGCGACGGCAGCTACGACAACAACAGCTCCGAGGCGATCTACGCCATCAACTGTCTCGACGACCCGTACGCCATCACGCCGGCACAGGTGCCGGCCCAGCTCCCGGCGTACGAGAAGGCCTCGCCGACGTTCGGTGACGTGTTCGCCTGGGGTCTGGTCGGGTGCGAGGGCATCCAGGTCAAGGCCACCGAGAAGGACCCCGTCATCACGGCCGCGGGCGCGCCGCCCATCGTGGTCGTCGGCACCACCCGTGACCCCGCGACACCGTACGAATGGGCCGTCGCGCTCGCCGACCAGCTCGAGTCCGGGGTGCTGGTGACCCGCGACGGTGACGGCCACACGGGCTACAACTCCGGCAACTCGTGTGTCGACCAGGCGGTTGAGGGCTACCTGATCGACGGCACGGTGCCGCAGGACGGCCTCAAGTGCTGACTCAGCTGATCAGCTCGTCGATGCGCGTGTAGGCATCCGAGCTGCCGGTCACGACGCGGCTCCGGCGACCGTCGAGTGACACCGGGACGTCGCCGGCCACCGTCACGCGGCGTACCTCGCGTCGATGGTTGTCGAAGTCCGCCACGGCGTAGTGCTGGGTGGCGCGGTTGTCCCACACCGCGATGTCGCCTTCTTGCCAGGTCCAGCGGACGGTGTTCTCGAGCCGGGTCACCCGGTTCTGCAGCAGCTGGAAGAGCGCGCTCGACTCGGCGCTGTTGAGCCCGGTGAACTTCTTCACGAAGTGGCCCAGCAGGAGTGCACGTTCGCCGGTCTCGGGGTGGATGCGCACGACCGGGTGCTCGGTCTCGTAGGTGGAGGACCGAAACTCCTGGCGGTCCAATGCGTCGCGGTCGGGGTTGTCGCCCTCGGGGTCCTCGGTGCTGGCGACGTAGTCGTACTCGTTGGAGTGGGTCGCCCACAGCACGTTGACCAGCGCCTTCAGGGGTGGTGTCAGGGCCTCGTACGCCGTGGCCGTGTTCGCCCAGACCGTCGAGCCGCCGTACGGCGGGATGGTGACGCCGCGCAGGACGCTGAAGGCCGGTGGCCGGTCCACGAACGTGACGTCGGTGTGCCAGCTGTTCGCGGCCATGCCCTTGGTCGCGGCGAGGGCGAGCACGTGCGCGCTGCCGGTGTTCACGGTCGGGTGCGCGGTGGTGAGCGTGCCGAGCTGTTCGGCAAAGGCGATCTGGCCCTCATCGTCGAGCTGCTGCTGGTCGCGGAAGAACACGACCTTGTGCTTCAGCAGCGCTGTCCGGATCGCGGTGATGGTCTCGTGTCGCAGCCCGGAACCCAGGCTGACGCCGTCGATGCGGGCGCCGATGCGGCCGCCGAGCTGGTGGATCTGTACGTCGGTCGGGCGGTCGAGGCTGATGGTCATGAGAGCTCCTTCGGTGGCAATGTCTATTGAGATACTAGACAATAGCTCACGGAGGCTCAGCGGCTGCTGCTGGGAACCCGCGGCCCGAACGGCTCCGCGATCTCCTGGATGCGCTTGGTTGCCAGCTCGATCATCAGCCGGGCGGCAGGCGACAGGGTGGCTCCGGCTCGGTGCACGATGGCCAGCACGTCCCACTGGCGAGGTCGCATCGACACCCACGACGCATCGGGCGCGAGCCGGGGGATCAGCTGCTCGGCGGCCCCGCGGGGGATCACCGAGTCGGCCAGGCCCATGCCGACCAGCTCGACGGCCGTCTCGACGTCCTCGACCTCGATACGTGTCTGCGGGTTGCGGCCGGTCTCGTGCAGCATCTGGCGCAGCACGATCCGCGTCGAGTCCTCGGACCGCCACGTCGTCTCCGGCATGACCAGGGATGCCTGGGCCAGCCGATGGGCCGTCACCGGGCTGGTGAGCTTCTCGCGATCGGTGCTGATGTAGACGAGCTCATCGCGTGCGACGGGCGTGACCTGCATGCCTTCACTGCTCACGGACGGTACGGCGATCATCGCCGCTTCGAGCCTGCCTCGGCGTAGGTCCTCCTGGACGTCGCTCGAGTTCTGGCCGATCAGCTCGACCCGCACTCCCGGGTGCCGCGCGAGCACGTCCGCGACGAGCCCGGCGCCGGCGTACAGCCGGGCGGTGCCGAACATGCCGAACCGGATCGTCCCGGTCTCCAGTGCCACGACACTCTGCACCGCACGCCGTGCTCCCTCTGCGGCCGCGATGGTGCGCTCCGCATGCGGACGCAGCGAGTCGGCGACCGTGGTCGGGACGACTCCCCGCCCCACCCGACGGAACAGCGTCGTGCCCAGGGTCTTCTCGAGGTTGCGGACCTGTTCGGAGACCGAGGGCTGTGCGTAGCCGAGCTCGTCGGCTGCCGCGGTCAGTGACCCGTGCTCGTACGTCGCCAGGAAGCAACGGAGCTGGTGCAGCGAAAGCATAGGCATCTCCTTGAGTTACCAACGGAAACCGAGGCTACCCCTATGCCTTGCTACGCCGCATGATGGTGGGGTACCCAGCCACCGTCCTCGAAGGAGGTCACCACATGTTCGACCACAACTGCACCGCATGCGGCAAGCGCCAGCTCATCTTCCCGAGCCAGGTCACGTCGCTGACCAACACCGAGCACGGCATCGTCGTGACCTACACCTGCTGGTGTGGCGCCGGCCAGACGCTCACGACCGGGCGCACCGCCGCGCGCGCCGACCGCGTCTCCGTGGCCGCCTGACTCATCGCTCGCGTTGCGCACTCCCAGCCCCTGATCGGGCCTTCGTCGCCGGTTTCGTCCCCCGTCCGGACGTCCGTATACTTCCGGCGTTGCCCGGGCCCGATCTCGATCAGGGTGCCGGGCAGTGCGCCGCCTTAGCTCAGTCGGTAGAGCGTCTCACTCGTAATGAGAAGGTCGTCGGTTCGATTCCGACAGGCGGCTCCGATTCGGCCCGTCAGCCCGGGCTACGGTCGAGGCATGAACCGGAAGAAGCTCTACTTCTGGATGATGGGGACGTGCCTCGCGCTCATCGCGCTGGCCTGGAACGTGGTCCGGTTCTTCTCGGTGCCGCTCGCCGTGGGCATGAGCATCGTCGCAGCGATCATCCCTCCGGCGGCGGCAATTGTTGCCAACTGGGGCAACGGCGGCTGAGTCGCTCGCCCCTGCCGACGAGCGGCCCTAGCATGCCGACATGACCCAAACGTCTGCGTACCCCAGCGCTCCTCCGCCCACGGGGCCGCCCGCGGCGACGACCGGCCCCCGGTCCGCGTCGCGTCCGGACAAGGTCGCCGTCGCCTGCGGCGTCGCGCTGCTCGCGACGGGTGTGGTGCTGTCCACCTTCTACTCGCGGGCCAGGGACGACCTCGATTGGTCCAACTACCTGATGGGCCTGCTGTCCACCGTCGGCCTGCTGGGGGTGGCCGCCGGCGCGTGGGTGTTGACCCGAGACCGGTCAGCCGCACACACGCCCGACCTCGTCGCCTGGCCGGGCGCGTTCGGCTCCGTCGCTGCCGGCCTGATGATCGCGGTCGCACTCGACAACAGCAGCGCGACGGGGTACGTCGCCGGGCTCGTCGTCGTCGCCCTCTCGGCGGGGGGATACCTGCTCACCCGCCGCGACCCGTTCGCGGTGACGGCAATCGCCGGACTGTTCGTGGTGTACGCGAACCTGTGTGACGACGTCCTGGATTTCGGAGGCGGCGGCAACAACGCGGCTACCTCGCTGAGCGCCGCGCTCCTGGTCTTCACCGTCCTGGTCACGGCGGCCGGTTGGCTGCTCCCCTCCCGCGCCTTGATCGGGGTTGTGGTGGGGGTGGTGTCCGTCGTCGGCAACGCGGTTCTCCTCGCAGGACTCGGGGTCGCGGCATCCCTCGAGGCGGCGTTCAGCGGCTTCGACCCCAGCGCCCCCACGCAGCGGATGCGCGTCGACACCTACGACAACGACGTGTGGTTCATCCTCGTGTTCGCGCTGCTGCAGATCGTTGGCTGGGCGTTGTGTGCCTATCTCCACGACCATGTGGGCTTCCGGTTGCTGATCGTGGCCATGGCGGTGAGCGTGGTGCCGACCGCCACCGTCGTGCTTGCGATCCAGCACCCCACCTGGTGGGAGGTGGTCGTCGGCGGCTTCGGCGGCCTGATCCTCCTGGCCGTCGGGTTCCGCGCCCTGGGCCGGTCCCGCGGCGCTCAGCAGCCGGAGCCTCCCGCCGGCCTGCCGACGAGCGGCACCGACCGGCCCTGAAGCCGGCCGCAGACCGCGGTGCGCGTACGCCACCGCGGTGACGACACTCGCCGACGTGTCCAGCACGACGGAGGCGCCGTAGGCGGGCACTCGCGCGGAATGTGACCTGTCCGGCTGGTGGCGTGTCTTGGCGCGCCTGGAACTCAAGGGCTAGTATCTCGACTAATTCACTAGTCTTACTACAGGAGAATCCCTTGACGAAGTCCTTCCACGCGGCCCGAAAGCTGCTGGCCGCGGCTACCGCCACCCTCCTCGTCGCTGCCGGCGTCAGCGCCTGCTCAGCAAACGGGGCCGAGGGGGAGACGAAGACGATCCGCTATCAGTCGTACACAGGCATGATCGACCTGCCCGAGCTGGCCGACGCTCTGGGCTACCTCGGCGACATCAAGCTCGACCGGGTGGGCGATGTGCAGGGCGGCCCCGAGAGCCTGCGTGCCCTGGCCACCAACCAGGTCGACTACGGCGGGGCGTTCAACGCGGCCATCGCCAAGGTGACCGCGACCGGCGTACCGATCACTGCCGTCATCTCCTACTACGGCTCCTCGGGCGACGTGAACGCGTCTGTCCTTGCCAAGGAGGACGGCGGTCCGAGCACCGCTCGTGACCTGATCGGCGGGAAGGTCGCGGTCAACACGCTGGGGGCAAACGCGGAGGCGGTGCTCGACACCTGGTTCGAGAAGGAGGGGTTGACCCAGGACGAGATCGACCAGGTCACGCTCGTCCCGCTCCCGGGCATCAACACCGAGGCGGCCCTGCGTGAGGGCCAGGTCGACGCGGCGTACATGAGCGGGAGCCTCAAGCAGATCGCCCTGGACAAGGGCGGGCTGAAGTCCCTGGTGTCCGACATCGATCTCGTCGGGGAGTACAACGGCGGCAGCTACGTGCTGCGGGACAACTTCATCAAGGACAACCCGCAGACCACCAAGGACTTCGTCGCGGCCGTCGCGAAGGCGCTGAACTACAGCCAGACCCACTCGGTCGACGAGGTCCGCGCCGTCATGACGAAGTACCTCCAGGCCCAGGGGCGTGACGACAGTGCAGCCGCGCTCGCCCTCTGGAAGGGCAACGGGGTTGCCACCAAGGGCGGCGTCATCCGCGACGAGGACTTCACCCTCTGGCTGGACTGGCTGGAGAGCTCAGGCGAGGTCGACAGCGGCTCGATCAAGCCCTCCGAGATCTACACCAACGAGTTCAACCCGTATGCGAAGGAGGGCTGACATGCCCGGGACGATCGCGATCCAGGCAGTTCGCCAGGTCTTCCGCGTCCGAGGTGACGAGGACCGGAAGGTGCATGAGTTCGTCGCGCTCGACGATCTGCACCTGGAGGTCGGCGACGGTGAGTTCCTCACGCTGGTCGGCCCCAGCGGGTGCGGCAAGTCCACGGTGCTCGACCTGATCAGCGGTCTCTCCACGCCGACGGCGGGCGCCGTGGTGGTGGACGGGAAACGTGTGACCGGCCCCGGGCTGGACCGGGGGGTGGTCTTCCAGCAGTACACCCTGCTCCCGTGGCGCACCGCTCTCGGCAACATCGAGTTCGCCCTGGAGGCGCTCGGTGGCCTGACTCGCGGCGAGCGGCGCGAACGCGCCCGCGACTACCTCGAGCTGGTGGGGCTGACTGACTTCGCCAGTCGCTACCCACACGAGCTCTCGGGCGGGATGAAGCAGCGGGTGGCGATTGCGCGCAGTCTCTCCTACGAACCCGGGGTGCTCCTGATGGACGAGCCGTTCGGAGCCCTCGACGCGCAGACCCGCGAGCGGCTCCAGGAGGAGCTGTTGCAGATCTGGCGCCGCACCGGCACCACGATCGTCTTCATCACCCATGACATCGAGGAGGCAGTTTTCCTGGGTCAGCGGGTGGCCGTGATGAGTTCACGCCCGGGCCGGATCGAGGCGGTGCTCGACATCGTCCTGGACCGCAGCAACCCCGAGATCGATACCCGGGCCACGGCACCGTTCGCGCAGTACCGGCACCAGATCTGGTCGCTGTTGCGACACTCCGACACGGCAGCAACCCAGCTCGAGCAGGTGCATCGCGTTGCCTAGCCTGCTGGAGGAGAGGACCGAGGCCGGCCTGAACAGCCGGCAGGCGCAGGCAGCCGGCGTGCGGGCGGAGCGGCGGATCCGGGGCCGTCTCGCCCGGATCTCCCGCGGTCTCGTCGGCATCGTCGCCCTGGCCACGATCTGGGAGGTCGCTCCCCGCATGGGGCTGGTCGACCCCTACTTCGTCTCACCGTTGTCCGACGTCCTCGCCGCCTGGTGGGATCTGCTCCTCTCCGGCGACCTGTGGATCCACCTCAAGGCCAGCCTGGTGCGCTCCGGCCTGGGCTTCGGTCTCGCCCTCTCGATCGCCATCCCCCTGGGTGCCGCCATCGCCTGGTACCGACCGGTCCGTGAGGTCGTCTCTCCGGTGCTCGAGATGTTCCGCAACACCGCCGCCCTCGCGTTGCTGCCGGTCTTCCTGCTGATTCTCGGGATCGGCGAGGTGTCGAAGGTTGCGATCGTCGTCTATGCCTGCTTCTTCCCGATCCTGCTCAACACCATCAGCGGTGTGGCCTCCGTCGACCAGCAGCTGCTGCGCTCGGCCCGGGTGCTGGGCCTTTCGCCGGTGACGACGTTCCGCAAGGTCGTCTTCCCGGCAGCCCTGCCGACCATCTTCACCGGCATCCGAATTGCCGGGGCCGCCGCCGTCCTGGTGCTGATTGCCGCCGAGATGATCGGCGCCACTGCCGGCCTCGGCTACCTCATCAACTACTCGCAGTACAACTTCCTGATTCCCCAGATGTACGCCGCCATCCTCACCACCACGGGTGTCGGTCTGGCCATCAACTACTCACTCGTCGCCATCGAGCGGCGCCTCTCGCGCTGGCGCGCGTGACCCCACGGAAGAGAGCCCGCACACCATGACCCGACAGCTGAACCTCAACGCCTTCCTGATGAGCACCGGGCACCACGAGGCCTCGTGGCGCCTGCCCGAGAGCAACCCGCTGGTCTCGACGGACGTCACCCACTTCCAGGACCTAGCGCGCATCGCCGAGCGGGGCAAGCTCGACTCGGTGTTCTTCGCCGACAGCCCCTCGATCTTCGGCAACCCGGCCCGCCGCCCGCCGGAGGTGCTCGAGCCCACGCTGCTGCTGGCAGCGATGGCCGTCGTCACCGAGCGGATCGGCCTGATCGCGACAGCGTCGACGACGTACGACGAGCCGTTCAACCTCGCGCGGCGTTTCGCCTCCCTCGACGCCCTCAGCCGCGGTCGCGCCGGCTGGAACGTCGTCACCAGCGCGGCCCTGGACGCCGGCGCCAACTTCGGCTTCGAGGTGACGCCCTCGCACGCCGAGCGGTACCGCCGCGCGAACGAGTTCCTCGAGGTCGTGTTCGGGCTCTGGGACGGCTGGGAGGACGACGCGGTGGTGGCCGACAAGGCGACCGGGGTGCACACCGACCCGGCGAAGGTGCACGCCCTCGATCACGTCGGCGAGCACTTCCGAGTCCGTGGCCCGCTCAATGTAGGCCGAAGCAGCCAGGGCCGGCCGATCATCGTGCAGGCCGGCTCGTCCGGACCGGGTATCGCGCTCGCGGCGGCGTACGCCGAGGCGGTCTTCACCGCACAGCGCACGCTCGAGGAGGGGCAGGCGTTCTACAGCGAGCTCAAGGCGGCGACGGTCGCGCAGGGTCGCAACCCTGACCACATCAAGATCCTGCCGGGCATCGTCCCCATCCTCGGTGGCACCGAGGCCGAGGCGCTCGAGCTCGAGCGCCGTCTGGACGACCTCCTCGTGCACGAGCACGCGCTCGAGCAGCTGGCCACCGACATCGGGGTCCCGGCCGACCAGATCGACCTCGACGCGCCCCTCCCCGAGCACATTCGTCCGGCCACGGACATCGAGGGCAACCGCACGCGCTACGAGCTCACTGTTGCCTTCGCGCGCCGAGACAACCTCACCGTGCGCCAGATTCTCTCCAGGCTCGGCGGTGGACGCGGTCACCGCACGTTCGTCGGTACGCCGGAGCAGGTCGCGGACACCATCGAGGAGTGGTTCACGTCCGGGGCTGCGGACGGGTTCAACGTGATGCCCGCGGCGCTGCCCTCGGGGCTCGAGGCCTTCGTGGACCACGTGGTGCCGATCCTTCAGGACCGCGGACTGTTCCGCCGCGACTACAGCGGCACCACGCTGCGCGACCACTACGGTCTCCCGATCCCGCCGCGGGGCCGCTCACACTCAGCGCTGGCGCACACGGGCTGACGCGACGGGGCGCGCCTGGTGCACGACCGAGAATGGTCGCTCGGCTGTGCACCTTGGCGCGAGCGCTACCGTTCGCTCGTGAGCGCCGTCGTGTCTCGTCCCGTTCGCCTTGCGATCGTGAACGACTACGAGGTCGTGGTGGCGGGAGTGGTCGCGATGCTGGACGAATACCTCGATCGCGTGACGGTGGTCGAGCTCGACGCGCACACGCCGGAGCTGGCCGACGTGGATGTCGTCTTCTACGACACCTTCGGTCGTGCCCACGATGACGGCGTCCAGTTGGCCGACCTGGTGCGCAGCCGCGCGGCGAAGATTGTGGTCTACACCTGGAACCCGCGACCAGATGTGGCCGATCGAGCCATCGCCCTCGGGGCTCGCGGCTGTCTCTCGAAGAGCCTGTCCGCCGAGGAGCTCGTCGAGGCGGTCGAAGCGGTGCACGCCGGTGTGGTCGTCACCAGCCCTGAGTTCAACGAGGGGTTCGGCGGAGGGGAGTGGCCGGGTCGTGCTGCGGGGCTCACGCAGCGCGAAGCGGAGATCCTGGCGCTGATCACCCAAGGGTTCACTAACGCGGACATCGCGGAGTCGCTCTTCCTCAGCATCAACTCCATCAAGACCCACATCCGTCTCGCCTACCAGCGGATCGGCGTCGAACGACGTACCCAGGCAGTGGCCTGGTGCCTCCAGAACGGGTTCGCCCCGGGCCCGCCGAACGGCATCGAGTCGTCCGTGTACAGCTAGCGTGCAAGCATGTCAGTGACCTCGGGCAGCTCGGTGATCGAGATCCAGGGCTTGGTGAAGACCTTCGGCGCCGCCCGTGCACTGGACGAGCTGGACCTGACGGTGCGTCATGGAGAGGTGCACGGGTTCCTCGGCCCGAACGGCGCCGGCAAGTCCACGACGATCCGGGTGCTCCTCGGCCTGCTCCGCAGCGACGCCGGCGTTGTCCGGCTGTTCGGCGGGAACCCTTGGCGGGATGCTGCCGAGCTGCACCGCCGGCTCGCCTATGTGCCCGGCGACGTGAACCTGTGGCCCAACCTGACGGGCGGTGAGGTGATCGACCTGCTTGGCCGACTGCGCGGCGGGCTCGACGCGAACCGCCGCGCCGACCTGATCGAGAGGTTCGAGCTCGACCCCACCAAGAAGGGACGGAGCTACTCCAAGGGCAACCGGCAGAAGGTGGCCCTGGTCTCCGCGCTGGCGGCCGATGTGGAGCTGCTCGTCCTCGACGAGCCGACGTCGGGTCTCGACCCCCTGATGGAGTCGGTGTTCCAGTCCTGCATCGACGAGTTCCGTGGGCGCGGCAGCACCGTGCTCCTGTCGAGCCACATCCTGGCCGAGGTGGAACGCCTGTGCGACCGGGTGAGCATCATCCGGGCCGGGCGCACCGTGGAGTCCGGCACGCTCGCGGAGCTGCGCCACCTGACGCGTACGTCGATCCGGGCCGAGCTCGTCCGCCACCCGGTCGGGCTCGAGGCCCTCGAGGGGGTTCATGACCTCGTGATCGAGGGCAACCGGGCCAGCTTCGAGGTCGACACCGTGCGCCTCGACGCCGCGCTGGCCGCACTGGTGGCGGCGGGTGTCGCATCGCTCACCTGTCAGCCGCCCACGCTCGAGGAGCTGTTTCTGCGCCACTACGGGGACGAGCTCGCCGGTGAGGCGACGAACACGTGACCGGCACACTTGCGTTCCTCCGGATGTTCCTGCGGCGGGATCGCTGGATGTTGTTGTGGTGGGGCCTCGGCGCCACGCTCCTCTACTACAGCCAGGCCGTCAGCGTGGACAGCCTCTACGACACCCAGGCCGACTTCGACAAGGCGGCCGCCAGCATGCAGGGCAACGCGGCGCTCATCGCGATGGCGGGCCCGGCCCGGGCGCTCAACACCGTCGGTGGACAGGTCACCTGGCAGGCCTCCGCCTTCGGTGCGGTGGTCGCCGGGTTGATGAGCATGTTCATCATCGGTCGGCACACCCGGGCCGAGGAGGAGAGTGGCCGCGACGAGCTTGTCCGGGCGACCGCCGTGGGCCGGTTCGCGCCGATGGCGGCGGCGCTGCTGACAGCCATGCTCGCCAACGTCCTGCTCGGCGCGCTCGTTGCGGTCAGCCTGATCAGCTACCCGTTGGCCACCGCGGACTCGATCGCACTGGGGGTCGGACTGACCCTGTGCGGTTGGGTGTTCACCGGCACGGCGATGGTGGCCGCCCAGCTGACCGCAAGCAGCCGCTCGATGTACGGCATCGCCGGCGCGGTGCTGGGGGCGGCGTACGTCCTGCGGGCCGTGGGTGACGTCGGCAATCCGGTGTTCCGGTGGCTTTCTCCCATCGGGTGGTACCAGGCCATGCACCCGTTCTCGGGGCTCCGCTGGCTGCCCGCCCTGCTCATCGTGGTCGCCGCCGCCCTCATGGTCTCAACGGCGTACGTCGTGTTCGCTCGGCGCGACGTCGGGTCGGGTGTGTTCGCCGCGCGACCGGGTCCGGCCCATGCCGGACGCGACCTGCGTAGCGGCCTGGGTCTCTCCTGGCGGTTGCAGCGTGGCGCCGTGATCGGCTGGGCAGCGGGCCTGTTTCTCGTCGGTCTCGCCTACGGCTCGATGGGCAACGACGTCGGCGCGCTCGTGGGCGACTCGCAGGCCGCTCGCGAGATGTTTCTGCAGGGCGGTGGTGACCTGACCGACGCGTTCTACGCCACTTCCATGCTGATGCTCGCGGTCCTCGCGGCCGGTTTCTCGATCTCGTCGGCGATGCGCCCGCGCGGCGAGGAGGACCGCGGCCACGCCGAGTTCCTGCTGGCGACCGCGCTGTCGCGCAGGGGCTGGCTCACCGGCCAGACGACCGTGACCGTGGTGGGCAGTGCCGCGGTCCTGGCCGCTGGCGGAATCGGCCTCGGTCTCGGCTATGCGCTGGTCACGGGCGACTGGGGCGCGTTGCTGCGACTCTCGCTGCCGATGCTGCAGTACGTCGCGCCCCTGCTCGTCCTGAGTGGGGTGGTGCGCGTGCTGTTCGGGCTGGCGCCCCGCCTGATGGTGGCGTCGTGGTCCCTGCTGGTGCTGGTCCTGGTCGTGATGCTGTTCGGGCAGCTGTTCCAGATGCCCCAGTGGGCTCAGGACCTCTCTCCGTTCGAGCACCTCGCGCTGGTGCCGGCCGCCGACTTCGCTCTCGGGCCGTTTGTGGTGCTGGGGGTTCTGGCGTTGCTGCTTTCTGTGGCTGGGCAGGTTGCCTTTTCTCGGCGGGACGTGGGGTGACCAAGCTGTCCGCCTGGACTCGCAAGTGCGGCCGCACTCGGGACATGGGTCAGTGGAGCTCGATGGTCCCGGTCGGGGTGACTTGGTAGCGGCGTCGGTGGGGTGAGGTCCAGGTGTAGGTGCCGTCGCGGTGGCGGCGATATCGCCACCTACCGGCGGTTTTGGTGCGGTGGTGTCGTCGGCAGAGGGGGGCGAGGTTCTCGGGTCTGGTTTGGCCCGGTGGTCCGGGGTCGTCACCGGTGCCGGGGTCGTAGGGGTCGATGTGGTCGAGGTCGCAGGACCTGGAGTCGCGCTTGCACCACGGGAACACACAATGTCGGTCCCGGAGCCGCGCTTGGTC
>JAOPXM010000196.1 GCA_025965125.1 Nocardioides sp. | reverse complement strand
GTCGCGATGGCTGTATGGGTTTCCGAGGAGGGTCCCGTCGCGGTCGAGGAGGCCGTAGTCGACCGCCCACGAGTCGATGCCGATGCCGTGCAGCGGCCCGGAGCAGGCGATGGTGCGCAGACCGACGAGCATCTCCCGATGGATGCCGAGGATGTCCCAGTAGAGCGATCCGTTGGCTCGCACGCCGCCGTTGTGGAACCGATGCACCTCGTCGAGCCGCAGTTCGTCCGCGCTCACGCTCCCCGCCATGACGCGACCGCTGGTGGCTCCGAGATCCACCGCGGCCACGCGGACCGACGCGCTACCTGTCATCGCAAGAACGCCGCCGCTACGCCGGCGTCGACAGGAACGTGCAGCCCGGTGGTGTGCGACAGGTCGGGGCCGCACAGGACGAATACCGCGTTCGCGATGTTCTCCGGCAGCACCTCTCGCTTGAGAATCGTGCGCTGGGCATAGAACTTGCCCAGGTCCTTCTCCTCGACCCCATAGACCGCGGCCCGGTTGGCGCCCCAGCCGCTCGCGAAGATCCCGGACCCCGCGACGACCCCGTCGGGGTTGACGCCGTTGACCTTCACGCCGTACTCGCCGAGCTCGGCGGCGAGGAGCCGGACCTGGTGGGCCTGGTCGGCCTTGGTGGCTGAGTAGGCGATGTTGTTGGGACCGGCGAACACCGAGTTCTTCGACGAGATGTAGATGATGTCGCCGCCGAGGCCCTGGTCGATGAGCACCCGGGCCGCCGCCTTGGACACGAGGAACGAGCCCTTTGCCATGACATCGTGCTGGAGGTCCCAGTCGGCGGCCGTCGTCTCGAGCAGCGACTTGGACAGCGACAGCCCAGCGTTGTTCACGACCAGGTCCAGCCCCCCGAAAGCGAGCACGGTTGCCTCGATCATGGCCTGGACAGCGGCCTCGTCGGACACGTCGGCCGCTACGCCAACGGCGACGTCGGGCCCGCCGATCTCGGCGGCCGCCGCCTCGGCCCTGGCGAGGTCCAGGTCGGCGATCACCACGCAGGCGCCCTCAGCGGCGAGCCGCTTGGCCGTGGCCTTCCCGATGCCACCTGCCGCGCCGGTAACCAGGGCGATCCGGGTCGCGAGCGCCTTGGGTGCGGGCATCCGCTGGAGCTTGGCCTCCTCGAGGGCCCAGTACTCGATGCGGAACTTCTCGGCCTCGTCGATGGGGGCGTACGTCGACAGGCCCTCGGCGCCGCGCATCACGTTGATGGCGTTGACGTAGAACTCGCCCGCCACCCGGGCGGTCTGCTTGTCCTTGCCGTAGCTGAACATCCCCACGCCCGGGACCAGCACGATCAGCGGGTCGGCGCCGCGGATCGCAGGCGACTCGGGGGTGGCGTGCCGGTCGTAGTAGGCCTGGTAGTCCTCCCGATAGGAGACCGCCAGCTCCTGCAGCCGCGCGATCGAGTCCTCGACGGACGCGCCGGCAGGCAGGTCGAGCAGCAGCGGCTTGACCATGGTGCGCAGGAAGTGGTCCGGGCAGCTGGTGCCGAGACCGGCCAGTCGCGGGTGCTCGGCCGACGTCAGGAAGTCGAGGACTGCTTCGCTGTCGGTGAAGTGACCGACCATGGGTCGATCCCGCGATGCGATGCCCCGGATGGTCGCGGCCAGGGCCGCCGCCTTGGCGCGGCGCTCGGCGTCCGGCAGCGCGGCGTACCCCTCGAGAGCGGGACCGAAGGGCTCGGGCTCGCTGTGCTCGACGATGTAGGTCGCCGCCGTGTCGATGATCCACAGCGAGTTCGCCTCGGCCTCAGCGCTGGTGTCGCCCCAGGCGGTGATGCCGTGGCCGCCGAGGATGCACCCGATCGCGTGAGGGTGCTTCTCCTTGATCTCGGCTATGTCGAGCCCGAGCTGGAAGCCGGGGCGGCGCCACGGGACCCAGACGACCTTGTCACCGAAGACCGTGCCGGTCAGCGCCTCGCCGTCCGCGGCCGTAGCGATGGCGATGCCGGAGTCCGGGTGCAGGTGATCGACGTGCGGCGCGTCGACCAGGCCGTGCATGGCGGTGTCGATGGACGGTGCCGCACCACCCTTGCCGTGCAGGCAGTAGTCGAAGGCCGCGACCATCTCGTCCTCACGCTCCACTCCGGGGTACACATCGACCAGGGCGCGCATCCGGTCCAACCGGAGCACCGCCAGGCCACTCTCGGTCAGGGTGCCGAGGTCCCCGCCGGAACCCTTGACCCACAGCAGCTCGACCGACTCCCCGGTGACCGGGTCCGTCTCCGTGCCCTTGGCCGAGGTGTTGCCCCCGGCGTAGTTGGTGTTGCGCGGGTCAGCACCGAGCCGGTTCGAGCGTTCGACCAGCTCGGCCGCAGTCTTGTCGTGGAGTGTCGTGCTCATGATCAGTTCCATCCTGCCTGGGTGCCGCCAACGCGGTCCGCTTCGATCTTGTCCTGGTAGCCGCTCTCGCTGTACGCGCGAAGCGGGTTGGCCGAGAGGCCGCGCTCCTCACGCCAGCCGGCGAGATCGGCCCTGATGTCGGTGTAGAAGGCGTCCATGAAGACCTCGTTGGCGCCGAGGACGTCACCTGCCTCCTGGGCCACGCGCAGGGCGTCGGAGTCAACGAGGAGCGCCCGGGCCGTCATCTCCTGCACGTTGAGGACCGAGCGAATCTGCCCGGGGATCTTCTTCTCGATGTTGTGGCACTGGTCGAGCATGAACGCGACGTCCGCCTCAGAGTCCGGCGCAGCGGGCCCGTAGCCGCCGCCCCGGATCACCTCGAAGAGGATCCGGAAGAGCTGGAAGGGATCGGCGGCGCCGACGATCAGGTCGTCGTCGGCGTAGAAGCGACTGTTGAAGTCGAAGGAGCCGAGCTTCCCGAGGCGCAGCAGCTGGGCCACGATGAACTCGATGTTGGTCCCGGGAGCGTGGTGTCCGGTGTCGAGGCAGACCAGGGCGCGCTCGCCGAGCGCGCTGACATGGGCGTACGACGTGCCCCAGTCCGGTACGTCGGTGTGGTAGAACGCCGGCTCGAAGAACTTGTACTCGAGCACGAGTCGCTGGTCGGCGCCGATCCGCTCATAGATCGTCGCGAGGCTCTCCGCGAGTCGGTCCTGGCGGCCGCGGAGATCACCCTGGCCGGGGTAGTTCGTGCCCTCGGCGAGCCAGACCTTGAGGTCTCGCGAACCCGTCTGGTCCATCACGTCGATGCAGGCGAGATGGTGGTCGATCGCCTTGCGGCGGATCCGGGGGTCGGTGTGCGTCAGGGCGCCGAGCTTGTAGTCGTCATCCTGGAACGTGTTGGAGTTGATCGTCCCGAGCCCGATACCGAGGTCCTCGGCGTACGCCTTGAGCGCCGCCCAGTCGTCCACGAGGTCCCAGGGGATGTGGAGGGAGACCAGTGGCGCCAGGCCGGTGAACCGGTTGACGACGGCCGCGTCGGCAATCTTCTCCAGGACGGTGCGCGGCGTTCCGGGGCTCCCGAACACGTTGAACCGGGTGCCGGAGTTGCCGTAGGCCCACGAGGGGACCTCGATGGCCTGTCCCTCCAGGAGCGGTGCTATCTCAGCGAAGGTCGTCATCTCACATCACTTCTCGGTGCGTCGTCGTCCATCTGGTCGTGCAGGTCGTTGATCCGGTTGAGCTGGTCCTCCAGGTGGAAGACCTCCTCGAGGACGAGGAACCCCTCGTCCGGTGCCTGTCCCTCGAGCTCATCGAAGAACTCGGCCATCTCCGCCTGCCAGCGGCCGTTGATCTCGGTGCGGGCCATGCCCGCGAGCGCCTCGTCGAGAGACGGAGTCTCGAGGTAGCCGATCAGCAAGCCGTCGGGCCGCAGGAAGAGCGAGTAGTTGCGCCACCCCGTTTCCGCGAGGGCGTTGAGCATCTCGGGCCAGACCTGGGCGTGCCGGGAGCGGTAGTCGTCGATCCGGTCGGCCCTGACCTGGAGCTGAAAACAGACACGCATCGGGAGCCTCCTTGGTCGTCAGGCCC
>JAOPXM010000167.1 GCA_025965125.1 Nocardioides sp. | reverse complement strand
TGCTCGGTGAGCGGCCGGAACTTCTTGGGATCGTCGAGGTTGATCATCAGCGTTTCGGGGTCCCCTCGGGATTGTGGACGGAAGGAGTGAAGCGGGAGGAGGGAGCAATCTCGGGGGCCATCAGACGAGCACGCTTCCTTCCATGACTCCGATGGCCCGCAGGTCGCGGTACCAACGCTCCACCGGGTGCTCCTTGACGAAGCCGTGGCCACCGAGCAGCTGGACGCCGTCGAGCCCGATCTGCATGCCCTTGTCGGTGCACAGCTTGCGAGCCAGCGCGACCTCCCGGGCGAAGTCCTTGCCGGCGGCCGCGCGGCTCGCGGCCTTGTAGGTGAGCAGCCGCATGGACTGCAGCTCGATCGCGATGTTGGCCACCATGAACGCCACCGACTGACGGTGCGCCACCGGCTCACCGAACGCCTCGCGCTCCTTGACGTACGGCGTGACGTAGTCGAGGACGGCCTGGCCGGTCCCCACGGCGAGGGCGCACCAGGCAAGGCGAGAAAGCCGCACGCACTCGGTGTACGTCGTGCCGTCGGTCGAACCCAGCACGGCGTCGGCGGGGAGCCTGACGTCGGTGAGCGTGAGCCTGCTCAGCGAGGCCGCCCGGACGCCCATCGACGGGTCGCCGTCGACGGTGATGCCCGGGGTGGACGACTCGATGAGGACCAGGACCGGTTTGCCCTCGAGGCTGGCCCCGATGACGAAGAGCTCGGCCTCGGCACCGCGTGGCACCAAGGTCTTGACGCCGTTGAGAACGAACCCGTCGGCGGTCTTCTTCAGGTTTGTCGCCGGGCTGAGCACGTCGAAGAGCACCGTGGGCTCAGTCAGCGCCAGGGCTGCGGCGGGTACGTCGTCGCCGGTGAACGCGGGGAGGTAGGTCTGCTGTTGGGCGTCGGTGCCCCAGAGCCCGAGCGCAGTCGCGACCGAGCCGGGCGCGAGGGTGGCGACGGCGAGTCCCATGTCGCCCTTGGCCAGCGCCTCCGCGACGAGGGTGCCGGCCATGGCCGAGCGCTCCTCGGAGATGCCGCCGAGCGACTCGGGGACGCCCAGGATCGGGAGGCCGATCTCAAGGCTGGCCTTGAGCAGCGCCTCGGGGGCAGTGCAGGTCTCGTTGGCCTCGGCGGCGGCCGGGCGGACGACGTCCTGGGCGAACTCCGTGACGACGTCGACGAGCATCTGCTCGTCCTCGGTCGGGGTCAGGTCGAAGACACCCTTCGGCGCCGCAGCGGGCGCACGCACGCCCTGCTTGCCCTGCTTGCCTGCCTTGGCGAACGTACGGCTGGCCGTTGTCGCGGCCTTGAACCCGCTGCGGGTGGCGGTGAAGACCACCCGCTCCGACGTCTTGCGCAGGCCGACCCGGTCGATGAGGTCGCTCTGGGCGAGTCGGTTCAACGCGGCCACTGCGTAGCCGATGGGGTCGCGCGACTCCTTGGAGGACAAGCCATGCTTGCCGCCGGGCTTGAGGCTCTGGATCAGGGACATGTAGATAATGTAACTCGGAGTTACACTCCGCGCTACAACAAGGCTCGTGTCCCGGCTCACACAGTCGACCGGGTACCCCTCTTCGAAGCCCGCGTCGCGTCCTAGGATCTGCGCCATGCCCGACCAGCCGCCGCATGCGCCGTACGGCCCATTGCCCGGCGGCGGGAAGGTTCGCCCGATGACCCGGTGGGGCACGCCGGTCATGCACCGCCCCCAGCAGCGGGTGCTGGCCTACGACGACACCCTGCGAGAGCTGGTCGCCGACATGGTGGCGACGATGTACGCCGCGGACGGGGTGGGCCTGGCGGCCTGCCAGATCGGGACGGATCTCGCGGTGTTCGTCTTCGACTGCCCCGATGACTCCGACGCCCACACGATCGGTGTCGTCTGCAACCCGGAGCTCACCCTCCCCGAGGGCAAGGAGCGGCAGCTCGACGAGGCGGACGAGGGCTGTCTGTCGTTTCCCGGCGCTTTCGTCGAGTGTGCCCGGCCGGACTTTGCGACCGTGACGGGCACGGGTCTCGACGGATCACCGGTGACGTTCTCGGGCAACGGCCTGCTGGCTCGCTGCCTGCAGCACGAGACCGACCACACCCGGGGCACGGTCTTCGGCGACCGGCTCTCGACGAAGCTGCGCAAGAAGCTGCAGAAGGCGCATGACAAGGCGGCTGACGAGTACCCCGAGGGGTGGCCGGCCTGAACGTCGACGCCGGCGACGCCCACCGCGCCGTACGCCAGTTCGCGGACCGTCTCGTCGAGACGGTTCCCGTCGACGGGCTGTACGTCGGCGGGTCGCTCGCGACGGGCGACCACCGCCCCTGGTGCAGCGACCTGGACCTGGTGGCCCTGATCCCGACACCGCTCGACCGGCGGGTGACCGGTCTCGTGAGACGCCTGCACGGCTCAGTCCCGACGGAGCTGCGCCTCGGCTGCACCTACGTGCCACGCGAGGAAGCCGCCGACGTGGCCGTCCCCCACCCCACCTGGTCGCACGGCCAGTTCTTCCGCCGCCCGCTGACCGCAGTGGCGCGCGCGGACCTGCTGCGTCACGGCCTGGTCGTCCAGGGCCCGCCGGCGGCCCGGCTGATCCCGTCGGTCGACGATGCGCAGCTCCGGGCCGGGGTGGTCGACGAGCTGCGCGGCTACTGGTCGCAGGTCGTCGGGCGGCGCTCGTTCTGGCTCCGTGACGAGCACGTCGACCTCGCCCTGCTCACGATGGCACGCGCGCGGATCACCCTGACCTCCGGCGAGCTGCTCACCAAGTCCGAGGCGCTCGAGCGACTGGCCGACCTGGGCGTCCAGCCCGACCTCGTCGAGGAGATCCGCCGCCGACGCGCCGGTGAATCCGTGGACGTCGGCTGGGGGCGCCGCTTGCGGCGTGCCCGCGAGGCACGCCGGCTCACGTCGCGAGCCATGACGAGGATGCTCGAGACCCCCACTTCCGCCTGATCTCGTTCCCACCGGGGTGTCGGATCCGCCCGCACTTCCCCTTGACCCGATGACTGACGACCATGGAGCAATGAGCACGACGAGAGCGGTGCCCCGGCCACGGCGTACCGCGATCAAGGCTTCGTGGCTGTTCGACGGGACGGGCTCGGCCCTCCTGCCGGACCCGGTGGTGGTGATCGCGGACGGCATCATCGAGTCGGTCGCGGCCACCGGCGTGGCGCCGGACGACGCAGACCTGGTGGACCTCGCTGGCGCCACCTTGCTTCCGGGCCTCATCGACCCGCACGTCCACCTGGTCTTCGACGCGAGCTCCACCCCGGTCGACAACCTGGCCGGACGAACGGACGAGGAAGTCGTCGAGGCGGCCCGGCTGGCCGCCCGCACCGCCCTGCTCGGCGGGATCACCACCGTTCGTGACCTGGGCGACCGCGACTACCTCACGGTGTCGCTGCGCAACGATCCCGAGCTCCCGACGATGCTCGTCGCTGGACCTCCCGTCACGACCCTCACCGGTCACTGCCACTTTCTCGGTGGTGGGGTCGCAGACACCCCGGCCGCGGTGCGCACCGCGGTGCTCGAGCACGCCGAGCGCGGGGTGGACGTCATCAAGATCATGTCCAGCGGCGGCACGCTGACACCGGGCACCTTCCAGGAGCTCGCCCAGTTCACGCCGGAGGTGCTGCGGGCCGCGGTGGACGAGGCCCACCGGTGCGGTCTCGCCATCACCGCTCACGCCCACGGCACGCAGGCGATCCGGGACTGTCTGGCCGCTGGCGTCGACGGCATGGAGCACGTGACGTTCTGGTCCGCGCAGGGCGTCGACGAGCCCGGCTCCCTTGCAGACCTGATCGTCCGTCAGGGTGTGGTGGTGGGCGCCACGGTCGGCGTGCTCCCGGTGCCCGGAAGCGCTCCCCCGCCGGTGATCGCCCAGCGGATGCCGAAGTTGGTGGCGAACATGCGCCTGCTGCGCTCGGCGGGTGCCCGTCTGGTCGCGGGATCGGATGCCGGCATCTCCCCCATGAAGCCCCCCGACGCCCTCCGCCATGCCTTCCCCCAGATGCGCGAGGTCGGCATGGACGCGGCCGAGGCGATGCGGACGGTCACGTCGGTCGCGGCCGAGGCCCTGGGGCTGGGTGGGAGCAAGGGCCGCGTCCGCGCAGGGATGGACGCCGACCTCCTGGCGGTCAACGGCGACCCCCTTGCCGACCTCGAGGCGATCCACCGGATCGAGGCGGTCTTCAGTCGCGGGATCCGCGTGCGCTGAGGCGAGGCGAGATCCGCTCCCTGCATACTTCGCGGCATGACCGCGCGAATCCGGATCGTCCAGCTCTCGGCGGAGACCCTGGCCGCACTCGCCGACGGTGACGCCGCGAGCGCGCGGGCCACGTCGCCGGTGCCGCTGAACGACTACCTCACCGGGCCGGGCTGCGTCGCCGTCTGGACGCGCCGTGCACGCCAGGTCGTCGAGACCCCGGAGGACCTGGCCTGGGTCACCGGGGTGGTCTGGGACGAGGACGCCCAGATGTCTGTGGGCAGAGCCGGCTACCACGGCGCTCCCGACCTGGAGGGCATGGTCGAGGTCGGCTACGGGATCGATCCCGAGTTTCAGCGACGCGGGTACGCCCGCGCGGCCCTGGTTGCGCTGATCGAACGGGCTCGAGCCGAGCCCACGGTGCGGACCCTGAGAGCGACGATCTCGCCCGACAACGAGCCGTCGCTGGGCCTGATCCGCCAGTTCGACTTCGTCGAGAACGGCGAGCAGTGGGACGAGGAGGACGGGCTGGAGATCATCTACGAGATCCCGGTCTGACTCACCAGCGACTCAGCGCCTGGCAGTGACGTAGCAGGCGACCGCCGTGGCGGCCGCGACGTTCAGCGAGTCGATGCCGGCGCGCATCGGGATGACGGCCCGCCGGTCGGCCAAGCCCTCCCACCGGGGCGACAGACCGTGCCCCTCGGACCCCAGGACCAACGCCACCTTGTCCAGCCCGGCGACGGCTTCGTCGATGTCGGTGGCGTCATCGGTCAGGGTCAGCGCGACCGTCGTGAAGCCGCGCGCACCCAACGAGGGCAGGGCGTCGCGCCAGTCGGGTAGCCGCGTCCACGGCATCGTGAACACCGCGCCCATCGCCACCTTGATCGAGCGTCGGTAGAGCGGATCGGCGCACCGCGGTGCCAGCAGCACCGCGTCGAAGCCCAGGGCCGCCCCACTGCGCAGGATTGCCCCCACGTTGGTGTGGTCGACGATGTCCTCCAGCACCAGCACCGAGCGTGCCTGCTCCAGCACCTCGTCGAGGCTGGGCAGCGGACGCCGCTGGAGCGAGGCCAGCGCTCCGCGGTGCACATGGAACCCGGTCACCTCCTCCGCCATCTCCTCGGAGACGACGAAACAGGCTGCCTCAGAGGTGTCCAGGACGTCGGCGAGCCCGTCGAGCCAGCGCGGCGCCATCAGGAACGACCGCGGCGTGTATCCCGCCTCGACCGCGCGCCGTACGACCTTCTCGCCCTCGGCGATGAACAGCCCGTGCTCAGCCTCCAGATGCTTGCGGAGCTCGACATCGCGCAGGTCCCGGTAGTCGGCCAGTCGTGGATCCTGCGGGTCGTCGATCTCGACCAGGGTGGTCATCAGGGTGCGCGACTCGGCAGGCGATCCGGAAAGCGTTCCGGGTGCCCGACGGCGACCACATCGCCCACCACGATGATCGCCGGCGGCTTGACACGCTCGGCCACGAGCTCCGCCGCTAGCGTGCCCAACGTCGACAGGACGGTCCGCTCCCCCGGCATGGTGCCGTCGCAGATCACCGCGACGGGTGTCTCGGCCGACCGACCGGACGCCAGCAGGGCCTCGGCGATGGCGGGCGCGTTCTCCACCGCCATCATCAGCACCAGGGTGCCGGCCAGACCCGCCACCGCCCCCCAGTTGGTCAGCGACTCAGGATGACCGGGAGGAAGGTGCCCGGAGATGACGGTGAACTCGTGCGCAACGCCGCGATGAGTCACCGGGATACCGGCCACGGCGGGCACGGCCAACGGGCTGGTCAGCCCCGGAATCACGGTCACCGGCACCCCGGCCTCACGGCAGGCGATGACTTCCTCGTAGCCCCGCCCGAACACGAAGTTGTCGCCGCCCTTGAACCGAACCACCCGCTTGCCGGCCAACGCCCGCTCGACGATGACCCGGTTGATCTCCTCCTGCTGG
>JAOPXM010000134.1 GCA_025965125.1 Nocardioides sp. | reverse complement strand
GGCTCCGACCCGCCCGCAGCCGACCCCCGACGTCCGGGCCGACCTCGTCGAGCAGCAGCCGCTCGAGAGCGCCGTGGACGTCCTCGTCCGACGGGTCCGGGGGCAGGGTGCCGGCGTCGTACCGCTCCCCCAGCACCGCCAGGCCGCGGCGCAGCTCGTCGAGGTCGACGTCGCTGAGGAGTCCGGCGGCGTGCAGCGCGTTGGCGTGGGCCCGCGAGCCAGCGAGGTCGTACGGCGTCAGTCGCCAGTCGAAGTGCGTCGACCGCGAGAGGGCGTCGAGCTCCGGGGACGGTCCGCCCTCGAAGCGGCCGCCCCACAGCTTGCCGGTGTTCGTCGTGCCGTGCTCAGTCACTGGTCTCCTCCGAGGACGGCCCGGACGGCCTTCCTCATGATCTCGGTCAGCTGGTCGTTGGCGGCGGTCCCGTCGACGTCCAGCGCGTCAGGAGTCCACCACCCCGCCTTGTCGATGGCGCCCCGTTCGAGCGCCTCGAGCCCGCCGAAGTGGATCTCGGCGGCACCGTCGATCCGAAGCGCGAAATAGGTCTGGTCCTGCACGAGGCGCCAGACGCTCCAGTCGAACTCGATGTCCTCCTGCGCCACGGGCTCTCCGAGCTCCTCGGGCGCGATCCGGATGCCGGTCTCCTCGAACATCTCCCGGGCAGCGGCATCCACCAGCGACTCACCGGGGTCGATGCCGCCACCGATGCTGAACCAGTAGGGCTCATCCGGCTTCGCCGGGTCCCAGCCGTGCAGCAGCAGGACCTCGCCGGCCGAGTTGACCGGGAGCACTCGGGCGCAGACGCGGTTCCACACGGGCCGAGAAGACATCAGTCGGTCCCGGACTCCATGGCGGCGTTGTCGAGCGCCAGATCGCCGGCGTCCAGCTCCGCGGCAGGGTTGCGGGCGATCCGGTCGGCTCCCCCAGCCTCGAGCTCGCCGTACAGGGTGCCGTGCTCGACCAGCACCTGGCCCTGGTCCAACGGCTGCGCCGCGTACAGCTCGAGCTTCGCGCGCGAGTCGGCGATGTCGAGGTTGCGCATCGTGAGCTGGCCGATCCGGTCGACCGGGCCGAAGGCGGCGTTCTCGGTGCGCTCCATCGAGAGCTTGTCCGGGTGGTAGGAGAACGTCGGGCCGTCGGTGCGCAGGATCGTGTAGTCCTCACCCCGCCGCAGCCGGAGCGTCACCTCGCCAGTCACCAGGGAGGCGATCCAGCGCTGGATGGACTCGCGAATCATCAGCGCCTGCGGGTCGAGCCAGCGACCCTCGTAGAGCAGCCGCCCGAGCTGGCGACCCTGAGCCGTGTAGTTGGCGATGGTGTCCTCGTTGTGGATCGCGTTGAGCAGCCGCTCGTAGGCGATCCACAACAACGCCATGCCCGGTGCCTCGTAGATGCCGCGTGACTTCGCCTCGATGATGCGATTCTCGATCTGGTCGGACATGCCCAGCCCGTGCCGGCCGCCGATGTCGTTGGCTGCGTGGACCAGCCCAACCGGGTCGACGTAGTCCGTCCCGTTCACGGCCACCGGACGGCCGGCGTCGAAGCGGATCGTGACGTCCTCCGGTGCGATCTCGACGGCGGGGTCCCAGAACTTCACGCCCATGATCGGTTCGACGGCCTCCAGGGACACGTCGAGATGCTCGAGCGTCTTGGCCTCGTGGGTGGCGCCCCAGATGTTGGCATCCGTGGAGTAGGCCTTCTCCTGGCTGTCGCGGTAGGGCAGGTCACGCTCGACCAACCACTGGCTCATCTCGGCGCGACCGCCGAGCTCGTGGACGAACTCCGCGTCGAGCCAGGGCTTGTAGATGCGCAGCGCTGGGTTGGCGAGGAGTCCGTAGCGGTAGAACCGCTCGATGTCGTTGCCCTTGAACGTCGAGCCGTCGCCCCAGATGTCGACGCCGTCCTCGTGCATCGCCCGGACCAGCATGGTGCCGGTGACCGCGCGGCCCAGCGGCGTCGTGTTGAAGTACGCGCGGCCGCCCGAGCGGATGTGGAAGGCGCCGCAGGCCATCGCGGCCAGGCCCTCCTCGACGAGCTGCGTACGACAGTCGACGGAGCGGGCGATCTCGGCGCCGTACTGGACGGCGCGGCTGGGTACGCCGTCGATGTCGGGCTCGTCGTACTGCCCGATGTTCGCGGTGTAGGTGCACGGCACCGCGCCCTTCGCCCGCATCCAGGCGACGGCGACGGACGTGTCGAGCCCTCCCGAGAAGGCGATGCCGACGCGTTCGCCGAGCGGCAGGGAGGTCAGGACCTTGCTCACGTGGTTCCTCTGTTCGTGGTGGAAGTCAGTTGGGTGCGCTGGATTCAGGGCGCGGGCGGAGCGTGGTAGCTCTCGGCCAGCGCCAGGAATCGTCGGGCCAGTTCGTCGCCCCCGGCCGGATCCCGGCCGATCACCAGGACCGTGTCGTCGCCCGCGATGGTGCCGATGATGTCGGGGAAGTCGGCCTTGTCGAATGCCGAAGCGAGGAACTGGGCGGCGCCCGGAGGGGTGCGGAGCACGACGAGGTTGGCGCTCGCATCGGCGCTCACTAGGAGCTCGGCGCTCAGCCGGGCCAGCCGATGCGCCGCCGCCGCGGTCTCCCCGGGCGCGAGCGCGCGCCGGTCGCCGCCCTCGCCGGGCACGGCGTACACCAGCGCGCCGGACGGCGCCCGCACCTTGACGGCGTCGAGCTCGACGAGGTCGCGGGAGAGCGTGGCCTGGGTGACGCGGACGCCACTCTCGGCGAGCAGCTCGGCGAGCTCGCCCTGGGAGTGCACCTCGATGGAGGTGACCAGCTCGATGATCCGCTGGTGCCTGGCGTTCTTCGTGGCGGGACGCAGGGCGGCGTCTGTCATGGCCCCTCCTCGAGGAGGAAGGCGAGGATCGCCTTCTGGGCGTGGCGCCGGTTCTCGGCCTCGTCCCAAACGGCACTCTGCGGTCCGTCGATCACCTCGGCTGCGATCTCCTTGCCGCGGTAGGCCGGCAGGCAGTGCAGCACGGTCGCGTCGGGTGCGGCCTCGGCAAGCAGCTCCGGGGTGACGGAGTACGGCGAGAAGACCGCCGTTCGGGCGGCGGCCTCGTCCTCCTTGCCCATCGAGATCCAGGTGTCCGTCACGACGACGTCGGCGCCGGCTACCGCCTCGTGTGGATCCGTGACGAGCACCGCCGAGCCACCGGTCGTGTCGCCGATCGCGTTCGCAACCTCCACCATCTTGGCGGCGGGCGCGTAACCCTCGGGCGAGCCGATCCGGACGTGCATCCCGGCGGTGGCTCCCGCGAGCAGCCATGAGTTGCCCATGTTGCAGGCGCCATCCCCGACGAACGCAGCAGTGAGACCGGCGAGCTCCCCCTTCCGCTCGCGAATCGTGAGCAGGTCGGCCAGCAGCTGGCAAGGGTGGAAGTCGTCGGTGAGCGCGTTGACGACCGGGACACCCGCAAAGTCCGCCATCAGCTCGAGGTTGTCCTGGCCGTAGGTGCGCCAGACGATCATCGACGCCTGCCTGCCCAGGACCCGGGCGACGTCCTCGACGGACTCACGGACCCCGATCCCGGCCAAGGCGCCGTCGACGAGCATCGGGTTGCCTCCGAGCTCGGCCACGCCGGCGGCGAACGACGCCTGTGTGCGCAGCGTCTGCTTGTCGAAGATCATCGCGACCGTCTTCGGCCCCGCGAGCGGCTTCGCGTCGTACGGCGCGGCCTTGAGCGTGGCCGCGAGGTCGAGGACCCGCCCCTGCTCGGCCGGAGTCAGGGCGTCGTCGCGGAGGAAGTGGCGCGTCACGAGTGCTCCCCCAACGCGTCGTCGAGGATCGCCGGCCAGGCGGCCAGGAACGCGTTGACGTCGTCCTGGGTGAGGACCAGCGGCGGCGCGAGACGAATCCGGCCGGGAGTCGGGTTGTTGATGATGAACCCGCGCGCCAGGGCGGCCGCCGTCACGGCGGCCGACGCCTCGGACGCGAGGTCCAGCCCGATCAGCAAACCCTCACCACGGACCTCGGTGACCCGTGGATCAGCCGCGAGGCCGTCACGAAGCTTCTGACCCAGGACCGTCACGTGCTCGAGGAGACCCTCGGACTCGATGGTCGAGATGACGGCGAGCGCGGCCGCGCACGCGACCGGGTTGCCTCCGAACGTGGTGCCGTGGTTGCCCGGCTCGAGGAGCTTCCCGGCCTGGCCGACCCCGATGCAGGCACCGATCGGGAACCCGCCGGCGAGGCCCTTCGCCACGGTGACGATGTCGGGGGTGAGGTTCCGAGACGGTTGCTGCGCAACCTCCTCGACCAGCGGAGAGTGGTGGGCGAACCAGCGACCCACCCGGCCCATGCCGGTCTGGACCTCGTCGAGCCACAGCAGGGCGCCGTGCTCGGTGGCGATGGCCCGCGCCGCGGCGAGGTAGCCGTCCGGGGGTACGACGACGCCCGCCTCGCCCTGCATCGGCTCGAGGAGAATGGCGGCGGTCCGGTCGGTCACCGCGGCGGCCAGGGCGTCGACGTCGCCGTACGGCACGAAGGTCACGTCGCCGGGCAGCGGTTCGAAGGGTGTGCGGTATGCCTCCTTGGACGTCAGCGCGAGAGCACCCATGGTCCGGCCGTGGAAGCCGCCCTCGGCGGCGACCACGTGGGTGCGGCCGGTGCGTCGGGTCAGCTTGAACGCCGCCTCGTTGGCCTCGGCGCCGGAGTTGGTGAAGAAGACCCGGCCCTCGGTGCCCAGCAGGGCCAGCAGCTTCTCGGCGAGCTCGACCTGCGGCTCGCTGGCGAAGAAGTTGGAGATGTGGCCGAGCGTCGAGAGCTGCGCGGTGACCGCCTCGACGAGGGCCGGGTGCGCATGGCCCAACGCGTTGACCGCGATGCCGCCGAGGAGGTCGACGTACTCCTTGCCGTCCTCGTCCCAGACATGGGCGCCCTGACCCCGGGTGAGAGTGAGCTTCGGCGGTCCGAACGTGTTCATCAGGGCTCCGGTGTAGCGGTCCCGCCACTCCTGCTCAGGCGTGTTCGCGGTCATTTCATTGCCTCCCGTGCCTTGCGGGTCTTGGTCTCGACACCGGGCAGCACCTGGGTGCCGACGCCTTCGTCGGTGAACAGCTCGAGGAGAACGGCGTGCGGCTCGCGACCGTCGACCACGGTGGCCCGCGAGACGCCTCCCTGGACGGCCTGCAGGCAGGCGCCCATCTTGGGCACCATGCCGGTGGCCAACGTCGGGAGGATGACCGCGAGGGCCTCCGGACTGATCTCGCCGATCACGTCTTCGGAGTTCGGCCAGTCCAGGAAGAGCCCCTCGACGTCGGTGAGGACGAGCAGCTTCTCCTCCTTCAGCGCGACCGCGAGCGCGGCTGCCGCTGAGTCGGCGTTGACGTTGTGGACCAGGCCGTTCGCGTCCGGCGCGACGCTCGACACGACAGGGATCCGGCCGGCCTCGATCAGGTCGAGGACGGACTCGGGCCGGACGTGGGCCACCTCGCCGACCAGGCCGAGGTCCACTTCCTCACCATCGACGACGGTGTTGGTCTGCTCGGCGGTGAAGAGGCCGGCGTCCTCACCGGAACAGCCGACGGCCAGCGGACCGTGCTCGTTGATCAGCCCGACGAGCTCACGCTGGACCTGGCCGACCAGCACCATCCGCACGACTTCCATGGCCTCGGGCGTGGTGACCCGCAGCCCGCCGCGGAACTCCGACTCGATGCCGAGCCGGTCGAGCATGGTGGAGATCTGTGGGCCACCGCCGTGCACCACGACGGGCCGGAAGCCGGCGAAGCGCAGGAACGCGATGTCCTCGGCGAACGCGCGCTTCAGGGTGTCGTCGGTCATGGCGTTCCCGCCGTACTTCACCACGACGATCTTGCCGTGGTAGGCCTTCAACCAGGGAAGTGCGGCCGCCAGGGTGCGGGCCTTGGCCTGGTCGGGTTTGCCGACCGTGAACTCGTCGGTGCTGGAGTCGTTGGCGGTCACGAGGAGTACGCGCTGTTCTCGTGGACGTAGGCGTGCGTGAGGTCGTTGGTCCACACGGTCGCGCGCTCGGTGCCGGCCTTGAGGTCGATGGTGACGCTCACCTCGCGTGGCTTCAGGTCGACGGTGGCGGGGTCGGCATGCGGCTCCGAGCGCTTGCAGACCCACACGCCGTTCATCGCGACATCGAGGTCGGCGGGGTCGAACGCCGCCTCGGTCGTGCCGATGCTGGCGAGCACGCGTCCCCAGTTCGGGTCGTTGCCGAACACCGCGGCCTTGAACAGGCTGCTGCGGGCCACGCTCCTGCCCACCTCGACCGCGTCCTCCTCGGAGGCCGCATTGAGAGTCGTGATCGCGATCTCGTGGTCGGCGCCCTCCGCGTCGCGGAGCAGCTGCATCGCCAGCTCCGTGCAGGCCTGCGTGAGCGCGGCGGTGAAGTCCGGCGGCGAGGGCGTGATGCCGCTGGCCCCACTGGCGAGCACGGTCACGGTGTCGTTGGTGGACATGCACCCGTCGGAGTCGAGGCGGTCGAAGGTCACCCGGGTGGCGGCGCGCAGGGCCCGGTCCAGGTCGGCAGCGGCTACGACGGCGTCGGTGGTGAGAACCACTAGCATCGTGGCCAGCTGGGGTGCCAGCATCCCGGCCCCTTTGGCCATCCCGCCGACCGACCAGCCCGCCCCCTCGACGACGACCTGCTTGCTGACCGAGTCGGTGGTCATGATCGCCTCGGCGGCCTGCGGGCCGCCGTCCACTGCAAGAGTTGCGTGCGCGTCGTCGACGCCGGCAAGCAGGGCGTCGAGGTCGTTGGCGAGGCCGATCAGGCCGGTGGAGCAGACGACGACGTCGATCGCGCCGATGCCGAGGTGCCCGGCGACCCGCTCGGCCACGGCGTGGGTGGTCTGGAAGCCCGCAGGGCCGGTGTAGCAGTTGGCGCCGCCGGAGTTCAGGACGACCGCGCGGACGGTGCCGTCCTTGACGACTTCCTGGCTCCACAGCACGGGGTTGGCCTTGCAGCGGTTGGTGGTGAAGACGGTGGCGGAGTCGTAGGTCGGGCCGTCGTTGACGACGAGCGCGACGTCCCTCGCACCGGTGGACTTGAGGCCTGCGGGCACGCCGGCGGCGCGAAAGCCGGCGGGGGTGGTGACGGTCATTTCCTGCTCTTTCGTGGAGGCTTGACGGGGACGGCGAGGGCAACGGTGTGCCCCCGTCGTCGCCAGGCCTCGGCCGCCTTCTCGGCGTCCTTCACGGGCACCAGGATCCAGTCGGTGTCGTACGTCGAGATCGTGAACACGCTGATTTCCGCCTCGGCCAGGGGCACCAGCAACGCGGCCAGCACGCCGACGAGCTCGAAGTCGAGGGGACCCTGGACCGCGAACGCTGTCAGGCCCTTCTGGGCGACGACCTTGGTCGGCACGTTGCGGCCGGCGCACACGAGTGACGTCTCGGTGGCGGTGGCCGTGATCGAGAAGAGGGACGACGACTCGGCCCAGCTCGGGATCTCGGCGCCGGGCGGCAGCTTGACCACCGCGAGCTTCTCGGGGAACTGCTGCAACGTGAACGTCGGACCCGGCTCGGGCAGCTCGAGCGGCTCGGGGTTCTCCGGCACGGGGTTCTGGGTCACGGGGTTCTCGGTCACGGGGTTCTCGGTCACGGGGCCACTCCCACGGTGGTCAGGCCCAGACCCTCTTCGAGGCCGAGCGCGAGGTTCATGCACTGCACGGCGGCGCCGGCCGTGCCCTTGGCCAGGTTGTCCACCGCGCCGACGGCGACCAGGCGCCGCGCCACGTCGTCGACCGTCACCTGGAGGTGGACTGCGTTGGAGCCTGTCACGGACTGCGTCTGAGGCCACTGGCCCGGCGGGAGCAGGTGCACGAACTGCTCGTCGGCGTAGGCCTTGGCATAGGCGTCGCGCACGTCGCTCGCCGTGCGGCCGGCCAGGAGGGGTGCCGAGCAGGTGGCGAGGATCCCCCGCGACATCGGGACGAGCAGCGGTGTAAAGCTCACCCGCACCGGACCATCGTCGTCCACGAGCAGCTGAGACAGGTTCTGGGTGATCTCGGGCGTGTGCCGGTGGCCACCGCCCACGCCGTACGCGCTGGCGTTGCCCATCACCTCGCTGCCGAGCAGGTGCGGTTTCGCGGCTTTGCCGGCGCCGCTCGTGCCGGAGGCTGCGACGACCACGACGTCGGGCTCGATCAGGCCGGCGGCGATCGCCGGCGCGAGGGCCAGGGTGGAGATGGTCGGGTAGCACCCGGGAACCGCGACCCGCTTCGCACCGACCAGCTGCGCCCGCTGGCCAGGCAGCTCCGGAAGCCCGTACGGCCAGGTGCCGGCGTGCGGACCGCCGTAGAAGCGGTCCCAATCGTCGGCATCGCGGAGCCGGAAGTCGGCGCCACAGTCGATGACCACGACGTCCTCGCCGAGCTGCTCTGCCACCTCGCCGGACTGGCCGTGCGGAAGTGCCAGGAAGACCACGTCGTGCCCGGCCAGGGTCTCGAGAGATGTCGGCTCGAGGACCCGCTCGGCCAGAGGCAGAAGATGGGGCTGGAGGCCGCCGAGCGACTGGCCCGCATTGGACGCCCCGGTCAGGGCGCCGATGTCCACACCCGGATGACCGAGGAGCAGACGCAGCAGCTCGCCGCCGGCGTACCCACTGGCACCGGCGACCGCCACGCGCTTCCTCATCATGTGCATGACAATACATCCGAATGCATGATCATGTGCAACCGGGTAAACCGCAGTGCGGCCGTCGGTCCTCCTCGTTAGGTTCACGGTCATGGCCAAACTCGACTTTCCCGACTACCTCCAGCACATCCGCACGGAGTCACGGCGCTTCCGCGACGTGCTGAGCGACTGCGATCCGGCCGCGCGGGTGCCGGCGTGTCCCGAGTGGGACGCCGCCGATCTCCTGTGGCACCTCGCCGAGGTGCAGTGGTTCTGGGCACAGACGATCCGCACCCGCCCGGCGCCGGCCGACGAGCGCGCCGAAGGCCCGGAGCGGCCCGACTCGTACGCCGGTCTACTGGCCGCCTTCGACGAGTACTCCGCGTCGCTCGTGGCCGAGCTCGAGAAGGCCGACCCGAGCGAGCCCGCGTGGACGTGGTCAACCGAGCAGACCGTCGGGTTCACCTACCGCCGTCAGGCCCACGAAGCGCTCATCCACCGCCTCGATGCCGAGCAGACCGCCGGCCAGGTGACACCGCTCGACCCCCGCCTCGCCTCCGACGGAGTGCTCGAGACGCTCGACGTGATGTTCGGCGGCACCCCGCCATGGGGACTGTTCATTGGCATCGAGCACTACGTGCGCGTCGACGCCACCGACACGGGAGAGTCCGTGTGGGTGCAGCTCGGCCAGTTCACGGGGACCGACCCCAAGGACGACGTCAGCTACGACGAGCCCGACATCGGCGTCGTCCCCGACCCGGGCACCGAGCCCGACGCCGTCGTTGCCGCCCCGGCCGCCGCCCTGGACACCTGGCTGTGGCGCCGCAGCGACGACGCGGAAATCAAGGTGACGGGGGCCCTCGACATCTACGACCGGTTCCGGTTGGCGGTGGATCACCCCCTCAACTGAGCGATGAGGCCTGCTTGGCCCCGACGGAGGTCGTGACCCTCGTCGTCATTGTCCTCAGACCCGTTGCACCGCGCCGGTGCGCGCCGCGGCCAGGGCCACGGCGGCGTCGCGGGCGGCACTCGTCTCCTGCTCGGTCAGGGTGCGGTCGGGGGCGCGGAACCGCAGCGCGAACGCCAGGGACTTGTGGCCCCGGCCCACCTGCTCGCCGGTGTAGACGTCGAAGAGCCGAAGCGATTCCAACAGCTCACCAGCGCCCTCGCGGAGCGCCTGCTCCACCTCTGCCACGGTGGTTGCGTCATCGACCACGAGCGCGACGTCCTCCTTGGCCACCGGGTACGTCGAGAACTCGGGCCCCGGCGTGACGTCGACGGCGTGCCGCATCAGGACGTCGAGGTCGATCTCGACTGCTGCGCTGCGGGCCGGGAGGCCGAACGCCTTGCACACGTTGGGGTGCAGCTCGCCGGCGTGGCCGAATTCGTGGCCGTCCGCAAGCACTTGCGCGCAACGACCCGGGTGCCACGGCGACCGGGAGGCAGAGCGAACCTCGACGTCGATGCCGAGCTCGGCGCCGAGCCGGCGCACGATCCCGATCGCGTCCGACCAGCCGGCCTCGCGGCCCTGGCCCCACCAGCCGGCTCGCTCGCGCTCGCCCGCCAGGACGACCGCGAGGAACAGCGGCTGGATCGGGAGCGCGGCGTCCAGCTTCGCGAGCTCGGCGCTGGAGGGCCGCCAGTCCACACCGTAGATCGGAGCAGGCCCCCGGTCGGCCGGGAATGCCACCGTGCCGGTCTCGAACAGCGCCACCCCGGTGGCACCGCGTCCCAGGTTGCGCGCCGCCGCCTTGAACAGGCCGGGCAGCAGGGTCGTGGTGTAGGACGGCTCCTCGCTCGACAGCGGGTTGGCGAGCCGGACCGTGTGCCGCAGCAGATCGTCGGCGGGCAGTCCGAGCGCGTCGAACGCCGCGTCGCCGATGAACGGGAAGCTGATGACCTCGACGCAGCCCGCTCCCGCGAGTGCCCTCCCGATTCGTCGGCGCAGCCGCTGCTCGCGGGTCAGGCCCCGTCCGGACGCGGCCGTCGGCAGGATCGACGGGACCTGGTCGTAGCCGACGATGCGCGCGACCTCCTCGACCAGGTCATAGGGGTCGGTGAGGTCGGGGCGCCACGGCGGTGGGGTCGCGGTGAGCTGGCCGGCGGCGTCCGTCTCCACGACGCAACCGACGGCCTCTAGGTTGGCTACCGCGGTGGCCGCGTCGATCGGCATCCCGGTGACCCGAGCCGGCAGGTCCGAGGCGATCCTGATCATCGGCCGTGAGGGCGGCTCGCCCACCAACGTCACCCCCGGTTCGGAGGTGCCGCCGCCGTACGTCGTGAGCAGCTCGACGACCCGGTCGGCGGCGTACGCCGGGAGCGTGGGGTCCACGCCGCGCTCGTTGCGCTTGCCGGCCTCGGACGTGAGCTTGTGCCGCTTGCCGGTTCGGAACATCGAGACGGGATCCCAGTGGGCTGCCTCGATGAGCACGTGGGTCGTGGTTTCCGACATCTCGGTGGTCGCGCCGCCCATGACGCCACCGAGGCCGATCGGGCCGGTGTCGTCGGTCACGACGAGGTCTTCGGCGGACAGCACCCTGTCGTGCCCGTCCAGCGTCGTCAGGTGCTCGCCCTCGGTCGCGCGACGGACCCGGATCGGACCCGTGAGCCGGTCCGCGTCGTAGCCGTGGATCGGCTGGCCGAGCTCCAGCATCACGTAGTTCGTGATGTCGACGGCCAGCGATATCGGGCGCATACCGGCCTGGGTCACCCGGCGGGCGAGCCAGTCGGGGGTGGGGGCGGCCGGGTCGAACCCGCTGACCGTGCGCGCCGCGAAGACGGGGCAACCGGCCGGATCCTCGATGACGACCTGGTAGCCGACGTCGTTGGGTGCCGGCACGTCGCGGGACGCCGGATCGTGGAACGGCGCATCAAAGGCGAGGGCCGCCTCGCGGGCCACGCCTCGCAGCGACAGGGCGTAGGCCCGATCGGGGTTGATCTCGAACTCGATGACCTCTTCGCGCAGGCCGAGAAGGTCGAAGGCGTCGTCGCCAGGGGCGCCGGCGTCCGCAGGTAGCACCAGGATGCCATCGTGGTCGTCACCGAGGCCGAGCTCACGGGTCGAGCAGATCATCCCGGCCGAGACGTGGCCGTAGGTCTTGCGCGCCGCGATCTCAAAGTTCCCCGGAAGCACAGCACCCGGGAGCACACAGACCACCAGGTCGCCCGGCCGGAAGTTGTGCGCACCGCAGACGATCCCCTGCGGCTCCCCCGTTCCGTTCGCGTCCCCTACATCGACCGTGCACCAGTTGATGGTCTTGCCGTTCTTCTGCGGTTCGGCCTCCATCGTCAGCACCCGGCCAACCACCAGCGGACCCGTGATGGCGTCACCCGGCTTCTCGATGGCCTCGAGCTTGAGCCCGAGCGCGGTCAGCTCGGCGGCCAGCGCCTCCGTGCTGACGTCTGCCGGCAGGTCGACGTACTCACGGATCCAGGAGACGGGTGCCTTCACGAGATGTCACTTCCGAACGCAGTGGTGAACCGGATGTCGCCCTCGAAGAAGGCGCGCAGGTCGTCGATGCCGTGGCGGAACATGAGGGTGCGGTCGATACCCATGCCGAACGCGAATCCGGAGTAGCGCTCGGAGTCCACACCGCACGCGGTGAGCACGCGCGGGTTCACGACGCCGCAGCCACCCCACTCGATCCAGCCCTCGCCGCGGCAGGTGCGGCAGCTGCTCCCGTCATCGGTGCGCCCGGCCCCGCGACAGACGAAGCAGGTCAGGTCGACCTCGGCACTCGGCTCGGTGAACGGGAAGTACGACGGGCGGAACCGGGTGGTGATCCCCTCGCCGAACATCGAGGACGCGAAGTGGTCGAGTGTCCCCTTGAGGTGGGCCATCGTGATGCCCTCGTCAACGACGAGTCCCTCGACCTGGTGGAACACCGGGCTGTGAGTGGCGTCGTACTCATCGGTGCGGAACACCCGACCGGGACAGACGACGTAGATCGGCGGCTCCCGGGTGAGCATCGTGCGGGCCTGCACCGGTGAGGTGTGGGTGCGCAGCACGACGTGGTTCTCGGTCGGATCGGTCCAGAACGTGTCCTGCATGGTGCGGGCCGGGTGGTCGGGTCCGAGGTTGAGGGCGTCGAAGTTGAGCCACTCGGCCTCGATGACGGGGCCCTCCGCTACCTCCCAGCCCATCGCGACGAAGATGTCCGCGATCATCTCGGAGCCCGTCGTGATCGGGTGTCGCGCACCGGCGGGGACCCGGTCGGTGGGCAGGGTGACGTCGACGGTCTCCTCGACGAGCATCCGCTCCTCGTGCTCGCGCTCGAGAAGGGCCTGGCGCGCGGCCAGCGCCTGGTTGACCGCGCCGCGGGCCTGACCGATGCGCTGGCCGGCCTCCTTGCGGGCCTGGGGCGGCAGCGCACCGATCTCGCGGTTGGCGAGGGCGAGCGGGGACCGGTCACCGGTGTGGTCGATGCGGACCGCCTTGAGGGCCTCGAGGTCGGTCGCGCCGGCGATGGCCGCAAGTGCGGCGTCGCGTGCGGCCTCGACCTCCTCGGACTTCAAGGGAGTGACCTCCACGGGGTCGTAATCGGTGTTCGGTCCCGACATGACTGCCTTTCCACCTGTGCCCGTCGAGTCCGACGTGCGCGGCAAGTCTAGGAAGGTGTCGCAGCCGGGCGCGAACGGGTTGTGCCCGGGCACGCCTCGGAGTTGCGAACCCTCACTCGGCTCGACGGTCCTCGGTTGGCCAGGTGAGCAGGATCCGGGCGCCCCCACCGGGGGCATCGTCGATCACGACGGTCCCGCCGTGGGCGCGGACCAGCCCGTTGATGATGTACATCCCGAGCCCGGAGCCGCCTCGGGCCCCGCCCTTCCAGAACTTCGTGAAGACCCGGTTGCGGAGCTCCAACGGGATGCCCTGGCCCTCGTCGTCCACGATCAGCCGGACACCCTGGAACTCCGCGGTGGGGCCGAGCGCCTCCACCCACACGCGGACCGTGCCCTCCCCGTGCCGGACCCCGTTCTCGATGAGGTTGGTGAGGACCTGGGCGAACTTGTCCGGGTCGGCGCTGATCTGCGGCAGGTCCGCCCCCGCCACGAGCTCGATCTGTCGGCTGGTGCCGGCCTGCACCGACTCGACGATCCGGCGCACCAGCGCGGCGGCGTCCGAGGGCCGCGGGTAGAGCTGGAGCCGCCCGGTGTCGATCCGGGCGACGTCGAGCAGCTCGGCGATCAGGCGACTCAGGCGGTCGGCGTCGGCGTTGACCGTGGTGAGCATCAGCTTCTTCTGGTCGTCGTTGAGCTTGTCCCAGCGGTTCAGCAGCGCCTGGACGAACCCCTTCACACCGGTCAGCGGTGACCGCAGCTCGTGGGCCACGGTGGCGACCAGGTCGGAGCGCTCGCGGTCCAGTCGGGCCCGGCCCCGGCCGGACCTGACCGTGACGGCGACCTGCGACACCGGCTGGTCGAGCGCGGGCCGGTGGACGCGCGCCGCGACCAGCACCTCGGTGCCGTCAGGAAGCAGCCACGACTGCTCGGGTACGGCGGTCCGGGTCACAAGCCCGGCGTACGGGCGGTTGGAGCCGACCCAGGTCCGGCCTTCCTGGTCCTGCAGGGCGAGCACGTCGCCGAGTGGCTCACCCAGGCAGTCCTCGGCGCGGACTCCGAGCATGGCTGCCACGACCGACGACACCAGCGTCACCCGACCGTCGGCATCCGCGAGCACCACGCCGTCGGGCAGCGCGTCGGCCAGGGCCTGGGCGCCGTCCCCGTGCGAGTCCACGCTGGCCACCTTAGGGCCGCTGGGCGCGGGCGGAGGCGTAGAGGCAGAGAGCCGCGGCGGTGGAGAGATTGAGGCTCTCGGCGCGTCCGTGGATGGGGATCCGGACCCGGTGGTCCGCCAGGTCGGCCAGCTCCGCGGGCAGACCCCAGGCCTCGTTGCCGAAGAGCCATGCCGTGGGCCGTGCCAACAGCTGGTCGGCCTCGTAGAGATCGACCTCGCCCGCTCCGTCAGCGGCGAGCACGAGCAGCCCGGCCTCCTGGGCGATGCGGACGGCGTGCCCGGGATCGGCCTCGACCGCGATGGGCAGGTGAAAGATGCTCCCGACGCTGGCCCGGACGGTCTTGGGGTTGTAGGCGTCGACCGAGCTGCCCGCGAAGACCATCAGGTCCGCGCCTGCGGCGTCGGAGGTGCGCACAACCGTGCCCGCGTTGCCGGGGTCGCGGACGTCGGCGCAGATCGTGACGAGGCGGGCGGCCCGGTGCAGGACATGCTCGAGCGGTCGGTCGAGGAACCGGCAGAGAGCCACCACACCCGCGGGGGTCACGCTGTCGCTGAGCGAGGCCAGGGCCCGGTCGTCGACGAGAGTCCAGGCGGGAGCGGCCGCGGCGAGGGCGGCGTACTCGGCGGTGGCTGCGGCCGTCGCGAAGACCTCGACCACGCAGCCGTCCACGGACAGGGCGCCTTCCAGGGCCTTGGGGCCGTCGACGAGGAAGAGCCGCCGCTCGGTGCGTTCCGAGCGGCGGCTGAGCTTGCGCGCTTCCTTGACCCTGCTGTTCTGGTGGGTCAGGGGCGTCCCGGTCATACCTTTCGAAGTCCCCGCGCAAGCGCGCCGCCCCCGCGGAGCGCCCCGCGTGCGGTTCCGTGGGGAATCAGGCGGACGCCTCGACCCGGGGGGCGTTGACGTCCTCGGGCAGCGCCGCGCGGGCGGCCTCGACGATGACGTTGAACGCCGCGATGTCGTTGACGGCCAGGTCGGCAAGGATCTTGCGGTCGACCTCGATGCCGGCGAGGTTCAGGCCCTGGATGAAGCGGTTGTAGGTCAGGCCCTGCGCGCGAGCCGCCGCGTTGATCCGCTGGATCCACAGCTTGCGGAAGTTGCCCTTGTTCTTGCGCCGGTCGTTGTAGCTGTAGACCAGCGAGTGGGTGACCTGCTCCTTGGCCTTGCGGTACAGCCGCGAGCGCTGGCCGCGGTAGCCGCTGGCGCGCTCGAGGGTCGTACGGCGCTTCTTATGGGCGTTTACTGCCCGCTTGACGCGTGCCACTGTCTTACTCCTTGTTCACTGAAACATGATCTCGGCGAGCTCCAATGGAACTGCCGGGTCCGGGTCGGGCAGGGTCAGAGACCAAGCATCTTCTTCACGCGCGGCACGTCGGCCTTGTCCACGGTCACCTCTCCGGCGTTCCGGCGGTGCTTCTTGCGACTGCCGGTCGTCGGCGCCGAGGCGAACGCCGCGCCGGACTTCCGGCCCGCCTGCAGCCGTTGGACCTTGCCGGATCCGGTGACCTTGAAGCGCTTGCTTGCGCCCGAGTGCGGCTTGTTCTTCGGCATCTCAGAATCTCTCTCTCGTCCTGCTGGTGTTGGTGAAGTCTTTGGGTCAGGCTTCGATCTCGGGGTCGAGGTTCTCGGAGCGGCCTCGCTCCTTCTTCTTCGCCACCGGGCCGGCTGCGTGGGCGGCATCGCGCTCGGCCTGCTCGTCGGCCACGTGCGCGGCCCGTTCTGCGGCCTTGGTCTCCTTCTCGGCCAGCATGTCGACCTTGGCGTCGGCCTTCTTCTTGTGCGGACCGAGCACCATGACCATGTTGCGACCGTCCTGCTTGGGCGAGGACTCGACGAAGCCCAGCTCCGTGACATCCTCGGCCAGCTTCTGCAGCAGCCGGAACCCGAGCTCGGGGCGGTGCTGCTCGCGGCCACGGAACATGATCGTGATCTTGACCTTGTCGCCGGCGCGCAGGAACCGCACCACGTGACCCTTCTTGGTCTCGTAGTCGTGCGCGTCGATCTTCGGACGAAGCTTCATCTCCTTGATGATCACGTTCGTCTGGTTCCGACGGGCCTCGCGCGCCTTCTGGGCGTTTTCGTACTTGAACTTGCCGTAGTCCATGAGCTTGCAGACCGGCGGGCGCGCCATGGGTGCGATCTCGACGAGGTCGAGGTCGGCTTCCTGGGCAAGGCGGAGCGCATCGGCGGTGGGAACGATGCCGACGGTCTCGCCACTGGGGCCAACGAGGCGGACCTCGGAAACCCGGATCCGGTCGTTGATTCGAAGCTCGGTGCTGATGTGTCCTCCTGATGGAAATGTGTCCGGAGGTCTCTGTCAGCTTCCGGGCTGACCCGAAATCAACAAAGGCTTCCGCTGTCTCAAGCGGAAGCCAGTCGCGACACGTTGCCCCAAGGGCAGGTATCACCGGGAACCACGGACGACACGCGGGCGTGTCGCGACCGAAACTCTCGGGACCGGACCCGACGACCTGATGGTGCAACGGCCGATGCGGGTGGGAGAACGTGTGTAGCTGATCTCCGCTTGTGGTGATCAGTTCTCACATGCAGGCATGAAGAACTAATCGGTCAACGCTGAACAGTAGCCGATCATTCCGTTGCCGGGCGAATCCAGGCGGCCTGCTCTCCCACCCGGGCCAGGGTCCACCCGGCGGCCAGGCCGTGGAGGTCCTCGCCCTCCACCACGACCGTGTTGGGGCCGGCGATGTCGATCAGCAGCGCCGCGGCCCCTTCCTGGAGCGCGGACTGCGCGGCAAGCCGGGTGGGGACCGGCACGGGACGCGCTGTGGGGTCCCAGGCGGCGAGGGCCTCGGTGCCGGTGAAGGCGAGCAGCGCGAGCCGCCCATCGGCGCCCGTGAGGAGGACCGCCGCCATGTCGCTCGACTTGTCGAGTGCGAGTCCCTGGGCGTCGTGTCCGACCTCACCGAGTACGGCGACGACCGGGACGAGCAGCCGCGCCACCTGGAGCGCTGCGAGGGCTTCGGGGTAGCGCGCGGGATCGCTGGCATGGTCGGCCAGGGCCGCCGTGAGGCTCGCCGGTGCTGCCCCGTCGTCGTTGGGGTACTCCGAGCCCAGCAGTCGACGGCTTCCCGCGATCTCGTCCTGACCTGCCACGGGGCCAATTGTCCCCGACCCGAATCCCGAACCCTGAGTGGCCTCACGATCCTAAGTCGAGTGTGTCACTTGATTTAAGTGATCTATTTCCGTAGACATGTCCCCCATGACCACGACATCACCGGTGATCACGGGTCGGGACCTCCCCGGCGCGGCCCCCGGCCGACGGCGGCGACGCAGTCGCGGTGACCGCGCTGACCGCTCCCGCAGCTCCCCCCTCGACTACCTCCGCCGATGGATCTCCCCGCTCGTGATCGTCGGCGTGTGGCAGATCCTCTCCAGCACCGGAGCGCTCGACGAGCGCACCCTTGCCTCGCCCGCGCAGATCGCCACCCGGACCGTCGAGCTGGTCCAGGACGGCACCCTCGGCACCGCCACCCTGGTCTCGGTCCAGCGGGTCGCGATCGGCTTCGTCATCGGTGCGTCCATCGGCGTCGCCTTCGCCATCGCCGCCGGTCTCAGCCGGTTCGCCGACGACGCGATCGACCCGCCCATGCAGATGCTGCGCACGCTGCCGCACTTCGGTCTGATCCCGCTGTTCATCATCTGGTTCGGGCTCGGGGAGACTCCCAAGCTGGCGCTGATCGCGATGGGCGTCGCCTTCCCGCTCTACCTCAACACCCTCGGCGGCATCCGAGGCATCGACAACAAGATGGTCGAGGCCGCGCGTTCGATGAACCTCAGCTGGGGACAGCGACTACGACACGTGATCATGCCCGGGGCCCTTCCCCAGACCCTCGTCGGGCTCCGGCAGAGCCTGGGCATTGCGTGGCTCACCCTCATCGTCGCGGAGACGATCAGCGCGCACTCCGGGCTCGGTTACATGATCAATCACGCCCGGGACTTCCTCCAGATCGACGTCATCGTCGTAGGCCTCGCCATGTACAGCCTGCTCGGGCTGCTCACCGACGGCGTGGTCCGGCAGCTCGAGAGAAGGGCCCTGGTATGGCGTTCCTGAAGTTCTCCCCCGACTCCCTGGACCGGAAGCCCGACCCAGAGCACGTGGCGCGAATCCGCTCACACAGCCGAGCATTCGGCCGTCATCAGGTGCTGCGCGACATCGACCTCGACATCAGCCCGGGCGAGTTCGTGGCGCTGCTCGGTCGCAGCGGGTGCGGCAAGTCCACTCTGCTGCGCAGCCTGGCGCGACTCGACAAGGTGCCGGCGTCCGAGGTCCAGATCGAGGGACGTACGTCGGTCGCCTTCCAGGAGCCCCGGCTGCTGCCCTGGCGGCGAGTGCTCGAGAACGTGGCCCTGGCCCTTCTCAACACCCCCCAGCGCGCGGATCGGCTCGCACTCGCCGAGCAGACCCTCGAGGAGGTCGGGCTCACCGACAAGCTCGACGCGTGGCCCCTTCAGCTGTCCGGCGGCCAGGCACAGCGCGTCTCGCTCGCCCGGGCCCTGGTCAGCAACCCGACCCTGATGCTGCTCGACGAGCCGTTCAGCGCGCTCGACGCGCTCACCCGGATCGACATGCACCAGCTCGTGATCGAGCTGTGGCGGCGCCACTCCATGGCGATCCTGATCGTCACCCATGACGTCGACGAGGCGTTGGCCCTGGCCGACCGCCTGGTCATCCTCGACGAGGGCCGGATCGCCCACACCTGGCGGATCGACCTCCCCCGCTCGGACCGTGCACCGTCGCAGCCCGAGATCGCGAGCACTCGCGCCGAGGTGCTCAAGGCCCTGGGTGTGCGGCCCACGCCACCCAACCCCAAGCGCGATCCCCTGAAGAACAACGTGGACAACCAAGGAGCAGCATGAACCGCCGATCGACCACCGCCCGCTCGAGACGACTCAGGAAGGGGTTCGTCGCCGGATTTGCTGGCCTGCTCGCAAGCTCAGTCCTCGTCGGTTGCGGCGGCGACGCCACGGGAAACGAGAAGGCAATCAAGGACGACGGCTCCGTCGACCTGTCCCAGGTGACCCTCATCGTCGGCGACCAGAAGGGCACCAGCGCGCAGGCGCTGCTCAAGGCAGCCGGCCTCGACGACACGCCGTACAAGATCCAGTGGCAGGAGTTCACCTCGGGGCCGCCGCTGCTCGAGGCGCTCAACGCCGGCTCGGTGCACGTCGGCATGGTCGGCAACACTCCGCCGATCTTCGCGGCCGCTGCCAAGGGCCAGTTCAAGATGGTGCAGGCCGTCAGCTACACCGGCAAGGGCGACGCGATCCTGGTCCCCAAGGACTCTCCGATCGAGTCCGTCGCCGACCTGTCGGGCAAGGACGTCGCCGTCGCCGAGGGCAGCTCGGCCAACTACAACCTGCTGGCGCAGCTGGACAAGGCCGGCGTGAAGTACAGCGACATCAACGTCCAGAACCTCCAGCCGGCCGACGCTCTGGCCGCGTTCACCTCTGGTCACCTCGACGCCTGGGCCGTGTGGGACCCGTTCACCTCGCAGGCCGTGATCTCCGAGGGGGCGCGCGTGCTCGCGGACGGCAACGACCTCGTCAACGGCTACAACTTCCAGGTGGCTTCCGATGCCGCGATCGACGACAAGGCAACCCATGCCGCCCTGTCGGACTACCTCAAACGCATCACCGAGGCGCAGCTCTGGGCCGGGCAGCACCGGGACGAGTGGTCGCAGGTGTGGGCTGAGCAGACGGGTCTCACCCCGGACATCACACTGGCCGCCGCCAAGCAACGGCCGGTGTCCGTGGTGGCGATCGACCAGAGCGTCATCGACTCCGAGCAGCAGATGGCCGACACCTTCGTAGCGAACGGGCTGATCCCCGACGACGTCAACGTCGCGGACTATTTCAGCGACGCCTTCAACGACGTCACCACCGATGCCGAGGCCTCGGGCGGCTGATGCCGGCGTAGCGCCCGGAGGGCTCCCAGGCGTGTGGGACGCTGGGGACGTGGACGACGTGACCTGGGGTGCCCTCACCTTCACGCTCACCCTGCTGGGCGGCATCTGGACGTGGTACGCGTTCCGGAACCGCGGAATCGCCTCCGGTGTGCGCGGGGCGGCGCTGACCCTGCTGCCGCTCGCGGCGTACCTCACCAAGACGCTGCGGATGTTCACCCGGATCGGCCAGGCGGTCGGCGACTGGGCCGCCAGTCTGGTGTTCAACCCGTTCGTCTGGATCGGGATCGTCCTCTTCGTGGTCTCGGGAGTGCTCTTCGGCGTATCCGGAGCGATGGACGCGCGCGGCATCGGCGGCGGGTCGCGCAAGGGCCGCAAGGCGCGCAAGGCCGAGTCCCAGGCGGGAGCGGCACCAGCCCTGGCTTCCGGGGAGGCCGCCCGCAACCAGGGCCGCGGTGCGCCCGCCATCGACGATGACATGGCGGAGATCGAAGCCCTGTTGCGCAAGCGCGGCATCTCGTGACGGCACCGCGCCGTTGATGGCGCACGGCTTCGTCGACCGGAACCGCCTCTGGTCGAGGCTCAACGACGCCGTGGCCGGGCTCGAGCACCCACCGGAGACCCCGTGCATGGTGGTCGACCTGGACGCGTTCGACGCGAACGCCCTCGACCTCGAGAGGCGGGCAGCCGGCAAGCCGGTCCGGGTCGCGTCGAAGTCGCTGCGGGTGCCCGAGCTGCTGCGCCGGGCGCTGGCTCGCGACGGATTCTCCGGGGTGCTGGCCTACACCCTGCGCGAGGCGTTGTGGCTCGACGAGCAGGCGCTCAGCGACGACATCGTGGTGGCCTACCCGAGCGTCGACCGAGGCGCCCACGCCCGGTTGGTCGCGTCTCCCTCCGCGGCGACCCACATCACCCTGATGGTCGACGACCCGGCACACCTCGACGTCATCGACTCGGTCCGCGCCTCCCAGGCCGTCCCGATCCGGGTCGCGATCGAGGTCGACGCCGGGCTGCGGATGGGTCGCCAACACATCGGTCCGAAGCGTTCGCCGCTCTACGACGCCCCTGACGTGGTCGCCTTGGCGCGCACGATCGAGGCCCGCAACGGGTTCCGTCTGGTCGGCGTGATGACCTACGAGGGCCAGGTCGCCGGCGTCCCCGACGATGTCCCGACCCAACGTGCCAGGTCGATGGTCGTACGCCGCCTCAAGTCGGCCTCGATGACCCAGCTCACCGTCCGGCGACGCGAGATTGCCGATGCGCTTCGATCGGTCACGGAGCTGGAGTTCTGGAACGCCGGTGGTTCCGGGTCGATCGAGGCGACCGTGGCCGATCCCGTGGTGACCGAGGTGGCCGCAGGCTCTGGGTTGCTGGTCCCGGGGCTGTTCGACCACTACCAGTCCTTCGACCCGCGCCCAGCGGCCTTCTACGGGCTGCCGGTGGTGCGCCGACCCTCACCGGAGATCGCCACCGTCCATGGGGGCGGCTTCGTGGCA
>JAOPXM010000128.1 GCA_025965125.1 Nocardioides sp. | reverse complement strand
GAGGGCATCGAGGGCCTGGTGCACATCTCCGAGCTGGCCGAGCGCCACGTGGAGATCCCCGAGCAGGTCGTCCAGGTCAACGACGACGTGATGGTCAAGATCATCGACATCGACCTCGAGCGTCGCCGGATCTCGCTGTCGCTGAAGCAGGCCAACGAGACCGCCACCGCGGCCGAGGTCGAGGACTTCGACCCGACGCTCTACGGCATGGCCGCGACCTACGACGACCAGGGCAACTACGTCTACCCCGACGGCTTCGACCCCGAGACGGGCGAGTGGCTCGAGGGCTTCGACGACCAGCGGGCCGTCTGGGAAGAGCAGTATGCCAAGGCGCACGAGCGCTGGGAGGCGCACGTCAAGCAGCAGGCCGAGGCGAAGGTTGCCGAGGCAGAGGCCGGCGAGGCGACGTCCTACTCCAGCGAGGCCGAGCCCGAGGCCGGTCAGGAGCCCGAGTCCGAGGGCGGTTCGCTCGCCTCGGACGAGGCGCTCCAGGCGCTCCGCGAGAAGCTCACCGGCGGCGCCAGCTGATCAGCTGACACCAGCAGAAAACACGAGGCCCCGATCACCGTCAGGTGACCGGGGCCTCGTGTTGTGTCGTCAGACGGCGGCGGGGGACCGGAACCGGGGGTCCTCGAAGTGCGAGGCGGGCGGTCGCTGCGGGCCGCTTCCGTCGTGGATGAGCAGGCGGATCGTCTGGATGCTGAGCACCACTGCGACCAGGAGGAGGATCATCAGGAAGGTCATGGCAGTAATCATGCGCTGTTCGCGATCCTGCCACGAGTGGCAGAAAAGTCACTCTACGTCGATTTTCTGCCACGTTTCTGGCAGACTCGATCCGTGCTGACCAATGTTGCCGCCCTCGTCTACGACGGCGTCGCCCCCTTCGAGCTCGGGGTGCTCTGTGAGGCCTTCGGGATCGACCGCCTCGATGACGGCGTGCCGAACCTCGAGTTCTCGATCTGTGGTCCCGTGATCGGGCCGGTGCCGACGACGGTCGGCTTCTCGATCAACGTGGAGCTGGGCCTCGACCGGCTGGAGGAGGCCGACCTCGTGTGCGTGCCGGCGCTGCCGCGTGGCGGTTTCGTGCCCGACGAGGTCATCAAGGCGCTGCGCGTCGCCCACGACCGCGGGGCCCGCATCCTCTCGGTGTGCTCGGGCGCGTTCGTGCTCGGCGAGGCCGGGCTCCTGGACGGGCGCGAGTGCACGACCCACTGGCGCTACACGACGGAGCTCGCGGAGCGCTACCCGTTGGCCAAGGTCGTCCCCGAGGTGCTCTACGTCGACGCAGGCCAGGTCGTCACCAGCGCCGGCACGGCCGCGGGGCTCGACGCCACGCTGCACGTCTGGCGCCAGGAGTACGGCGCCGGGGTGGCCAGCGCAGTCGCCCGGCGCATGGTCGTGCCGCCCCAGCGCGACGGGGGCCAGGCGCAGTTCATCACCCGTGCGGTTCCGGACTGCGACGTCGAGACCCTCGGCCCGCTCCTGCACTGGATCGTCGAGAACCTCGGCGAGGACCTCGACGTCGACACCCTGGCCCGCCGCTCGCTGATGTCGCCGCGCACGTTTGCACGGCGGTTCCGCGCGGAGACCGGGGCCACCCCGCACGTCTGGGTCACCAACCAGCGGGTGCTGCGCGCCGAGCAGCTGCTCGAGCAGTCGGACAAGCCGGTCGAGTGGATCGCCGACGAGGTGGGTTTCGGCAACGCCGCGACGCTGCGCCACCACTTCAGCCGGGTGCGCGGGCTCAGCCCGCAGCAGTACCGTCGGCGCTTCGCCTGCTGAGCTCGTCGCGGCGCACCTTCCCGGTGAGGGTGCGAGGCAGCTCGTCGAGGAACGTCCAGGTCTTGGGCCGTTTCGGTGGGGCCAGTCGCTCCCGCACGAACGTCGCCAGCTGCCGCTCCGTGGCCCTGCCCACCACCGCGGCACAGACGCGCTGTCCCCACTCGGGATCCGGTACGCCGTACACCGCGACGTCGGCGACGTCCGGGTGCTCGAGCAGGGTCTGCTCCACCTCGCGCGGATAGACGTTCACGCCGCCGCTGATGATCAGGTCCTCGCGCCGCCCGTCGAGGTAGAGGTAGCCGTCGGCGTCCACGCGGCCCAGGTCGCCGACCGTGAAGGAGTCGCCGCGCCAGGCGGCCGCGGTCTTCTGCTCGTCGCCGAAGTAGGTGAAGCGCGCGTGCGCGGGGACCGCGCACCAGATCGTGCCGTCGTCGTCGAGAGACAGGGACCTGCCGGGTCGGGCGCGCCCGACCGTGCCGGGCCGCGCCAGCCACTCCTCGCTGCGGCAGGCGGTGAACTGGCCCTCGGTGGAGCCGTAGAACTCCCAGGTCGAGCCCTCGGGGAAGTCCGCGATCAGGCGCCGCTTGACGTCGTCCGGACACGGGGCTCCGGCATGCGCGACCAGCCGGAACGACGACAGGTCGGGGGTGCCGACCCGGTCCCAGTGCGCGAAGAGGCGCTGCAGGTGGGTCGGTACGCAGAACATCGTGGTGGGCCGCTCCGCCTCGATCGCCGCGGTCACCGTCTCCGGGTCGAACGGGCCGGGCATCACGACCCGGCCGCCTGCGAGCGTCGTGCCCATGGCGAAGCGGAGGGGCGCCGAGTGGTAGATCGGGCTGAGCACCAGGTTGACGTCGTCGGCCGAGAACCCCCAGAGGTCGCGCTCCTCGCCGACCAGCGCCGCAGCCTGCTCGTGGGTGAGCAGCCCACTGAACACCCCCTTGGGAGTGCCGGTGGTGCCGCTGGTGACGTGCATGGGCCGCGCTCGGGGAAGCGCGTTCCGGAAGCGTTCGGGAGTGTTCGCGACCATCGACGCCAGCTGTTCCACCGTCTCGACGACGAGATCGGGGGCGAGGTGGTCCAGGATGCGAGCGCGCTCGTACGGCGTGAGCCGCGGGTCGAGCGGGATCGGGAACATGCCCGCGGCGAGCAGCGACATCACGACATCGAGGTAGTCGGGAGACCCCGGGACCAGCAGCGCCACACGGGACCCCTCGCTGAGCTCCACGTGCTGCTCGGCTCCCACTGTCGGCACCCGCCCAGCGTATTCGTCGAGGATGGGCGGGAACCACGTGCCCTCTGCGGACATAAGCGGGTATGCGGCAAGGAGGCACGGTGGCCATCGGGACCGGCGAGGACGATCTCGTTGACGGGCTGCGCCGTGACGACCCGGAGGCGCTGGCGGCCCTCTTCGACCGGCACGGCGACCGGATCTACAACCACTGCTTCCGGGCCACCGGGGACTGGGCGGAGGCGGAGGACGCGACCGCGACTGTCTTCCTGGAGGTGTGGCGGCACCGGAGCCGGGTGCGGTTGCACGAAGGCTCCGCGCTGCCCTGGCTGTACGGCGTGGCCACGAACGTCTGCCGCAACCTGACCCGATCCCGGCGCCGTCAGCGGCGGGCCCTGGCGGCCCTGCCATCGCCTCCGATCGAACCGGACCACGCCGAGCGGGTGACCGAGCGCGTCGGGTCCGCGGAGCGGATGCAGGCAGTCCTCGCCGCCATCGGCGACCTCCCGGCCGGGGACCGCGAGGTGCTCGCACTGGTGGCCTGGGCGGGGCTGACCTACGAGCAGGCCGCAGCGGCTCTCGACGTACCCGTCGGGACTGTCCGGTCCCGCCTTTCCCGGGCTCGCGCCCGACTCCACGAGCTCACCGACGACCAGGGAGATCCCTCATGAACGACCACGACGACCTGACTCCGCCGCCCGACGAGCCGATGCCCGAGCAGGCGCGCGCTCGGATCCGGGCGGACCTGCTGCGCGCCGGTGGGACGGACCGCGCCGCGGAGTCGCCGTGGCGGCGCTGGGCGATCCCCGGTCTCGCAGCCGCGGCGGTGCTCGTGGTCGCCGGGCTGGCGGGCTGGGCGGTGCAGGCGGGCGACGGTTCGCCGCAGGGCGGGCCGGCCGGCGGTACGGCGGGTTCCGACGTGCCGCCCAGCGACTTGCCCAGTGACGTGCCCAGTGACGTGCCCAGTGACATGCCCAGTGACATGCCCACTGTGATCCCGTCGGAGAAGGCGACGACGACGCTGCCCGGGTCGGGGTCGGGCACGGGGTCTGGCACGGGCACGGTGGGCCGCGGGACCTGCGAGGAGGAGCTGGCCAGCGTGCTACCCGGTGCCCAGCGGGCCTTCGCCTTCCCCGAGGACCGGGGGACGACGAGCTTCTGGGTCAAGGGCGAGCAGTTCGTGCTGTGTGACGTCCGCTCCGGGATCACCACGGTGCACCAGGCGTTGCCGATGTCGCCGTCGCTGAAGGTCGAGACCTTCCGGGTCAGCAGCAACTACGTCCCGTCGCAGGAGGGGGCCCGGGACATCCGGGTCGCCGGCGGGCTGGTACCGCAGGGCGCCCTGGCCTACGACGTCAGCTACACGTTCCCGAACGGGCACACCGAATGGGCCACGACCGCCACCGACGACCAGGGCCGGACCTGGTGGCGGATGGTCTACGCCTACCCGGACAACGGCGGCAACGAGACGAACGCCCCGCCGATCGAGGCGACCCTGTCCCTGTCGGGGGTGCAGAAGACCTATCGGCTCGCCTGGGGCCTGGACACGTGCGCGCAGGCCAACCACGGCTGCTGATCACTCGCCGAGTCCCAGGTCGGCCGCCAGCTGGTCGACGAGCTGGGCGAAGTGGGCGTCGTAGTCGAGGACGCCGCGATACATGTGACCGAAGAGCTCGAGCGAGATGGTCCCGAACACGGTGGCCCACGCCTGGAGCCCGCGGATCGACCAATCGTCGTCGAACCTGGGTTCGACGAGGGACCGGATGGGCACCAGGGCTGCCTGCTCGGCGTCGGTGAGGGGGATGGTGGTCGCCGGATGATGACCCGCGACCTGGGCGTCGTGGTAGATCGAGAGGAACGCCGTGGTCACCCGCACGGCCGACGTGACGGTGTCGTCGGGGGCGGAGTAGCCGGGCACGGGTGATCCGTAGAGCAGCGCGTACCGATGGGGCTCCGCACGAGCCCAGTTGCGGATCGCGTGACAGATGCCGTGCCAGCGGCCGTCCAGGTCGTCCCTGTCGGTCACCGCGGCGTCGGCGCCCTCGACCGCCTCGCCGAGGTCGTCGTAGGCCTCGATGAGCAGGGCGGTCAGCAGCGCGTCTCGGCTCGGGAAGTAGCGATAGACCGCCGAGGAGGCCATGCCAAGGTCCCGCGCGACGGCCCGCACCGACAGCGCGGCGGGTCCGATCTCCGCGAGCTGCTGACCGGCGCTGTCGAGGATCGCCCGGGTCAGCTCGGCACGGGCGATGGCTCGGGCGGTCCTCGGTGCTCGGGTGGCCATGGGTCCATCGTGACGCAAAACCGGAGCGGTGACAACAAACGAGAGCATTGCTCTTGCATTCCCCCTCGAAAGGTGGCAGAGTTCTAAACGAGAGCGGTGCTCTCGCATCGCTCATCTACTCGAGGAGAACGTCATGAAGGCACGCCACGTCGTCGTCGGAGCCGGGCCGGTCGGCCTCGCCACCGCCAGGGAGCTCGTGGCCGCGGGCCACGAGGTCCTGCTGGTCAGCAGGTCCGGCACCGGCCCGGAGGTTGCCGGCGTCACGCGCGCCGCCGCCGATGCCGCCGATGCCGCCCGGCTGACCGAGCTGGCCGCGGGCGCGGCCGCGCTGTACAACTGCATCAACCCGCCGTCGTACGACGTGTGGCCGACGTACTGGCCGCCGGTGGCGGCCGCGTTCCTGGAAGCCGCCGAGCGCAGCGGGGCGGTGCTCGTCGTAGCTTCGTGTCTCTACGCCTACGGCCCCGTCGACGTGCCGATGGTGGAGGGCATGCCCGATGCCGCTACCGGCACCAAGGCTCGGATCCGGGCCACGATGTGGGCCGACGCCCTGGCCGCGCACGATGCCGGCCGGATCCGTGCGGTCGAGGTGCGCGGATCCGACTACATGGGAGCCGACATCGCCAGCGCGCACATCCCGCAGGTGACTCCGCGTGCGCTCGCCGGTAAGGGCGTTCGGGTCTTCGGCAGCCCCTACCTGCTGCACTCGTTCACCGACGTCCGGGACATGGGCCGGGCGCTGGCCGCGGTCGCGGTCCGTGAGTCGGCGTGGGGGCGGGTGTGGCACGCGCCGACCAACGCTCCCGTTACCCAGGCCCAGGCCGTCGCCGACGTCTGCCGCTCGGTCGGCAAGGAGCCGGTCCGGGTGCGGCCCTGGCCTCGTGCGCTCCTCGGCGTCGGCGGCCGGATCGTGCCGCTGCTGCGGGAGATGCGCGAGACGGTGTACATGTTCGAGCGTCCTTACGTGCTGGACTCCTCGGCCATCGCCCGCGAGCTCGGCCTGGTGCCCACGCCGTGGGAGGACGTGTGCCGGGCGACCGCCACGGGGAAGGTCGAGCCGGCGCGGGCCAGCTGAACGTCCGGGGGTCCGGTCAGCAGGCCGTGCCGCGGTCCACGGAGAGGACGGCGCCGGTGACCGAGGCGGCTGCGTCGGAAGCGAGATAGGCCACCGCCTCGGCGATGTCGCGCGGCGGCATGAACCCGTAGCGGGCGCCCGCGGTCTCGCTGAGCAGCGCCCAGTCCAGGTCGGCGCCCACGTGCTCGGCCGCAGCCCCCATCGGCAGGTCGGTCTCCACGCCGCCGGGGCAGACGGTGTTGACGCGGATTCCGTCTGCGGCCAGCTCGAGCGCCAGCGACTTCATCAGCATGATGACGCCGCCCTTGGAGGCGCAGTACGCCGCCTGGTAGGGCTGGGCGCGCAGCCCGGCGATCGAGGCGATGGTCACGATGTTCCCGTGGCTCTCACGCAGGTGGGGGAGAGCGGCATGGCTCATCAGCATCGGCCCGGTCAGGTTCACACCCAGGTGGCGCTGCCAGGTCGCGACATCGAGCTCCTCGAAGCGGCGGAACTGGTCGATGCCCGCGACGTTGACCAGCACGTCGAGCCCGCCGAGCTCCTCCACCGCGGCAGCGACAGCGGTCGTCACCGACTCGGGGTCGCTGACGTCACAGCGACGCACCCCCTCGCCCTCGCGCAGGTCGACGCCGACCACTCTGGCGCCTTCCTGGGTCAGTAGGTCTGCGGTCGCTCCACCGATCCCGCCTGCTGCCCCGGTGACCAGCGCCCGCCGGCCCTCGAACCGTCTCGCCACGTTGTACTCCGTTCCTCGGGGTGGTCACGTCGGGACCGCCGCGAGGCATCCTGACATCCTCGGGCTGTGGGCGACTCGATCATGACCGCTCTTGACGCCGCGGAACTCGTGCTCGGCCTTCGCAACGCGGGGGTGCGTTGCTGGGTGATGGGCGGTTGGGGGATCGATGCGCTCCTGCGACGCGAGACTCGCCCGCACCACGACCTGGACCTACTGGTGCGCGTCGAGGACCTGCCAGCGGCGAACGCGTGGCTTCGGGGCGAGGGGTTCGAGCGAAGGTATGCCTGGGAAGAGAACCAACCAGTTCGCATCGCCAAGCAGGTGTACGACACTGCCTTTGTCGACGGGCACGAGGACGGACGCGAGGTCGACGTGCATGCTGTCGAGGTCGACGTGCACACGCAGGTCCGACTTGCCACGACGGATCCGTGGGACCTTCCCGCCGACACCCTGACAGGAGTGGGTGTGATCAATGGTCGCCGCGTCAACTGCGTCACACGTGCGGCGCAGGTCATGATGCACCGGGGATACGACCTTCCGCAGAAGCATCGGGACGACCTGTCGCTCCTGGACGGGAGCTGAGGGTGACTGGCCTTGCCTCAGGCCACCAGGGTCCAGACGCCGGGCCGCGCTTCGACGAAGGACGGCTGGGTCAGCGGGGGAGCGGTCGACTCGTAGCGGTGGCCGGTCGGCGTCGTGGTTTCGACCGTGTGTCGAGGCCCAGGTCTTGGCCGCGCGGCCCAGCCGAACGCCTCCTTGGCGTAGTTGCATGCCTCGCAGAGACCCTGCCCGTTTGGTTCGCTGGTCTCGCCACCCTCGGCAACAGCCCGGACGTGGTCGTGGTGCCGGATCGGGGCGTCACACCACGGGGTGCGGCAGGTCTTGTCGCGCAGCCGGAACAGCTGACCGAGCTTGGCGGGCACGATGCGGGCCGCCGAGTCCATCGCGACCAGTGATCCGGTCTCGGGACTCACGTAGAGCCTGCGGAGCCACGCACCGACCGTCCCGGCGAGCTCGCGGGCGAGGTCGGCGGGGACCGGGCCGTAGCCGTCGACGTAGCCCGCCTCATCGCTGTCGCCCCAGAGCACCCGGTCGCTGACGATCAGGTTGATCATCACGCCGACCTCGCCCCCGGTTGCGCAGGAGCCTCCGCCGAGCACTCGCAGGACCAAGGTGTCGGCCATGATCTGCCCGCGCGAGCGGCGGTCGCCGGAAGCCCGAAGCCGGTCGGCCTCACGGGTCAGCGCGGCGTACACCGCCACACCGTCCTTCACGGGCAGCAGGGCCGAGAGCTGGCTCATCACGTCGGGGGCGGGACGGAGCGTGACCCGACGGTCGGCATCGGCGTGGCGGCGCCGCTCCACGAAGGCAGCAGGGTCGAGCTCGTAGGCCAGCTTGCGCGCCTCCGCGACGAGCTCGCCGTCACCCATCGCCTCGATGCGCTCCGGGTTGCCGGCGAGCTCGGCGTCGACACGGAGCCGGTCCTCGAGGCTGAGGCAGGCGGTCTCGCGGGCCACGAGGGTGACCTTCCACTCGCCGATCCGACCGCCGGCGAAAGCGGCCCGGGTGCGGGGGAGCTCCTTGAGCAGGATCTTTGCCAGCCCGAGGTGCTGCCGCCCCCGATGCGGGGACTCCCGGCGCGCGAGCGCGATCTGCTCGGCGACGCCTCGTCCCTGCTGAGCGGCGGGGACCCCGCGATCAGCCTGCTCGGCCCGCTGGGAGGCGTCGAAGTCGACGCTGATCGTTGCCTGTGCGGCCTCGGACACGCACTTGAGCTGCTCGAGGGCGCGGATCAGGTCGATGCGCTCGACGTCGCTGAGGTCGTGACCCGGCGACGCGAGAGCTGTTGCCCAGGCACGGACTCGGGCTGCGTCGACTCGCTCGGTGGGGGCCATGGTGCCGCCGCCGGATCTCGAGCTTCCCGAATGTTCGAACATACGTTCGAGTATAGTCGGTGCCGCCGATGACTTCAAGAGGTGCGTCCTCGAAGAACAAGGCCGTCGGGGTGTGGCCGGCGTCCGTGAGCAGGTCTGCCAGAGCTGGGTCATTCGGCGCCTTGCTCACCACGGAGACGCAAGGTCCGCGGCTGGCTCCCTCGACGCTACAGACCCTCAATGGAGCACACGTAGGTGATAGCAGAACCGGCCCTCCGGGTCGTAGATCGGCGGCGCAGGGACGAGCCGTCCGCCGGCACCGCTGACGACGGCATCGCGATCCTGCCAACAGTCTCGTCGAATGCACCCAACGGACTGATGTGCGATGCCACCAGCACTCGACCGGTTCGAGGCCCACGGCGTGGGCAGCCTCGAGTCGAGCCGCCTCGACGGCTGAGGCGGGCGAGGAAGGCTGGATTCCGCCCCGCAGAGTCGGCTGCGGGACTCCACAGGCGTGGCGCGTGCGCCGCCAGCGTCTCTTCGGTGCGCCCGCGTCGTCTCCACGACCCAGTTCAGGTCGGCCTGCGTGAGGGGCCGTACGGTTTGGCGCTCGACCCGTCATCGGACCGAGCACGTCAGCGTGGCTCGAGGTGGATAGCCTTCACCGCATGCGCGTGGGACTCACCGGCGGAGTGGCCTCCGGCAAGAGCACGGTCGCACAGATGCTGGTCGATCTCGGAGCAGTGCTGATCGACGGCGACGCCCTGGCGCGCGAGGTCGTCGCCAGGGGAACCCCAGGCCTGGCGCAGGTCGTTGCGGCGTTCGGCGCAGGGATGCTGACACCCGAGGGCGACCTGGACCGGCCGGCGATGGGGCGCCTGGTGTTCGGTGACGAGGCGGCCCGCCGCCGACTCGAGGCGATCACGCACCCGCTCATCTTCGAGAGGTACGCCGATCTCGAGGCGTCTGCGCCGAAGGATGCGGTCGTGGTGCACGACATCCCGCTGCTGGCGGAGTCCGGTCGCGCGGACACGTTCGACGAGGTGCTGGTGGTGGACGCTCCCGTCGAGCTCCAGATCAAGCGCATGACCGAGGACCGCGGCTGGAGTCGCGAGGACGCCGAGGCGCGGATCGGCGCCCAGGCCACCCGCGAGCAGCGTCTCGCGATCGCGACGTACGTCATCGAGAACACCGGAACGCTCGAAGACCTCCGTCAGCGCGTGACGGAGGTCTTCGAGCAACTGGTGGGACGCGAAACTTAGGCGGCCAGGTCCGGGTCTGCGATGCGACGCAGCTTCTGCAGCGCCTCCCGCTCGAGCTGGCGGACCCGCTCGGCGGAGATGCCGTGCTTGGCGCCGATGTCGGCCAGCTTGTGCTGGCGGCCGTCGGTGAGCCCGTAGCGCGATCGGATGATGTCGGCGGCGCGATCATCGAGGTGGCCGACCAGGCTGTTCAGCCTGTCGCGGGACTCGACGTCGAGGACCGAGAGATCCGGGCCCGGAGTCGTCTCCTGTGCCATCAGGTCACCCAGCGACGTGTCGCCGTCCTCGTCGACGGGCGAGTCGAGGCTGACGTGCTCGCGACCCCACGCCATCAGGTCGAGCACGCGGTCCACGTCGAGGCCCAGCTCATGGGCGATCTCCGACGGGTCTGGCTCGCGGCCGAGCTGGCGCTCCAGGGTGCGACGGGCACCGCCGACCTGGTTGAGCTCCTCGACGACATGAACGGGCAGTCGTACGACGCGGGCCTGCTGGGCGATGCCGCGGGTGATCGCCTGCCGCACCCACCAGGTGGCGTACGTCGAGAACTTGTAGCCCTTGGTGTAGTCGAACTTCTCGACCGCGCGGATCAGGCCGGTGTTGCCCTCCTGGATCAGGTCGAGCATCGGCATCTGGGCGCGGCCGTACTTGCGGGCGATGGAGACGACCAGCCGCAGGTTGGCGGTGATGAACGTCTGGATGGCTCGCTGGCCCTCTTCGGCCAACCACTCGAGCTCTTCCTGGGTGGCCGACATGGGCGCGCCACCCTTCTTGCGACCTACCCGGCCCTCGGCGAGCAGGTGCTCAGCCATCAGTCCGGCCTCGATCGCCTTGGAAAGCTCGACCTCGAGCGCGGCGTCGAGGAGGGGGTTGCGGGCGATCTCGTCCAGGTACAGGCCAACGCTGTCGCGGCCCTCGATTTCTCGGCCCCGGTTTGCCGTACGTGTTGCCATCAGACCCCTCCTTCGCTGTGGGCCACGCCGCTGCGGTGCCACACGTCGTCTTCAACGCTCACGGTGTCCCGGGGATTCCCGTTCCAAACGTTGAGCCTTCATCAAGAAGGACGCCCGGCGATCTCCAGGAGTTGCCACTCTCGTGACTTCTCAGGGACTTCTCAGGGGTGCCCGCTCAGGAGGGATTCGTGGCGGTTGTCACACCGGACGGGACCACCTCGGCCAGGCCCATCCGGTCGAGCATCCAGGCCAGCGAGAACGAGCGGTCGTGCCAGGCCTTGTAGCGGCCCGAGACGCCGCCGTGACCGGCCGACATCTCGGTGCGCAGGAGCACGTCGGGACGCCCCGGTTCGCCGGCTGGGGCGGTCGCCCGGAGCTTGGCGACCCACTTGGCGGGCTCGACGTAGAGCACCCGGGTGTCGTTGAGGGAGGTCTCGGCCAGGATCGGCGGGTAGTCGGCCCCGCCGACGTTGTCGTACGGCGCGTACGTCGCCATGTAGTCGTAGACCGCGGGGTCGGCCTCGGGGTTGCCCCACTCGTCGTACTCCGTGACGGTCAGCGGCAGGGAGGCGTCCAGCATGGTGGTGAGGGCGTCGACGAAGGGCACGGCTGCGACCACGCCGCCGAACAGCTCCGGAGCCTGGTTGACCACAGCGCCCATCAGCAGGCCCCCGGCGCTGCCGCCCTCGGCGACCAGGGTGTCGGGTCTGGCCCAGCCGGTGTCGACGAGGTGCCGGGCGCAGGCGATGAAGTCGGAGAACGTGTTCTGCTTGTGGAACAGCTTGCCGTCGTCGTACCACCGCCGGCCCATCTCTCCACCGCCGCGCACGTGGGCGATCGCGAACGCCGCGCCCCGGTCGAGCATGGACAGCCTGGCGATGGAGAAGTAGGGGTCCATGGAGGCCTCGTAGGCGCCGTACCCGTAGAGCAGCACGGGCACGGGCCCGGAGCCGCCGCCCACGTCCTCTCGAGCACCTCGCCGGGCGACTATCGAGATCGGGACCAGGACGCCGTCGTCAGCGGGAGCCCAGAGCCGGTGCTCCTCGTAGTCGGCGGGGTCGTAGCCGCCGAGCACCGGGGCCTGTCGTAGCAAGGTGAGCTCACGGCTGCGGACGTCGTAGTCGTAGACCGACGAGGGGACGGCCATCGTGGTGTAGCCGAGCCGGACGGTGGGCTGGTCGAAGTTGGGGTTGCCGCCCGAGCCGACGGTGTAGACCTCCTCGTCGAACTCGACGAGGTAGTCGTCGCTCACGCCGGCGTCGCCCAGCTCGAGGATCCGGAGCTGGGTCAGGCCCTCGCTGCGCTGGTGTACGACGAGGTGCCCGGCGAAGGCGTCGACGTCCTCGAGCCGGACCGAAGCGTCGTGCGGGATGAGCGGTCGCCACTCCTCGGCCGCGGTCGGTGCGGTCGGTGCGGTCGACAGCTCGAAGTCGGGGCCGCTGTGGTTGTGCATGACCAGGAAGCGGTCCTCGCCGGCGATGACGGCGTGGTCGAGGGAGTACTCGAGACCCTCCCTCCGCTCGGCGAAGACCCGGAAGCCGGCGTCGGGGGAGTCTGCGTCGAGGAAGCGGTACTCGGAGGTGACCTTCGACCCGGACGCGATCATCAGGAACCGATCACTGCGACTGCGTGCGACGCCGACCCAGAAGCGCCCGTCCGGTTCGTGGAAGACGAGCTCGTCGTCGGCCTGGGTGCTGCCCAACCGGTGCCGCCAGATCTTGTCGGCGCGCCACGAGTCGTCGACCGTCGTGTAGTAGAGGTTGGCGCCGTCCCGGTCCCATGTCGCACCGCCGATGACGCCGCTGATCTCGTCCGTGCGGAGCTCGCCGGTGCCGAGGTCCTTGACCCGCACGGTGTAGCGCTCGTCTCCGACGACGTCGGTCGAGTAGGCGAGCAAGGTGCCGTCGGGACTGATGGAGGAGCCACCGAGCGAGAAGAACTCATGACCCTGGGCCAGCTCCTCGAGGTCGAGCAGCAGCTCCTCACCGGGCAGGGCCGGCTGGTCGGCGGCGCAGTCCTCGGTGGGCTGCGGCGGCGTCCAGTCATCCGGACCCGCGACCGGCACGCGGCAGGAGGCGCCGTACTCCCTGCCCTCGAAGGAGCGGCCGTAGTACCAGTGGTCACGGTTGCGCATCGGCACGGAGAGGTCGGTCTCGCGGGTGCGCGCCTTGATCTCCTCGAAGATCGTCTGGCGCAGGCCGGACAGGTGGGCGGTGCGCTCCTGCGTCCAGGCGTTCTCGGCCTCGAGGTGCGCGATGACGTCGGGCGAGTCCTTCTCGCGGAGCCACTCGTAGTTGTCGACCCGCGGGTGACCGTGGATCTCCCTGGTGGTGGGACGCCGGTCGGCGACCGGGGGTGAGCCGGGTGTCGGAGCGGGGGAAGCAAGTGACGACATGGCGGCGACGATAGCCTCGCGCCGTGCACGAGCCGACGCTGGACCTCGTGGTCGACCTCAACGCCGATCTCGGCGAGGAGGTCACCGACGATGACGCCCTGCTCGCGGTCGTGACGAGCGCCAACGTGGCCTGTGGTTACCACGCCGGCAACGCCGAGATCATGCGCGCGGTCTGCGCACGCGCCGCAGTACGGGGCGTCTCCATCGGTGCCCAGGTGTCCTACGACGACCGCGCGAACTTCGGACGCGTGGCCCTCGACGTGCCGCACGACGTGCTCCGGGACCAGGTGGCCGACCAGGTGGGCACCCTGGGCGCGATCGCGTCGTCCTGCGGCACCTCGGTGCGCTACGTCAAGCCGCACGGGGCGCTCTACCACCGCACGATCGACGACGCTGCGCAGGCCGCGGCGGTGCTGGCCGGATCCGGTGAGCTGCCGGTGCTCGGCATGCCCGGTGAGCTGCTGGCGCAGGCTGCGGCGGCCGGTCGCATCGTCTTCCACGAGGGTTTCGCGGACCGCGCCTACGGCCCGGACGGACGGCTCGTTCCCCGAGGAGACCCGGGTGCCGTGCTGGACGACGGCGATCTCATCGCCTCCCATGCCGTCGAGCTCGCCGCTTCGGTGGACTCCGTGTGCGTCCACGGGGACACACCGGGGGCCGTGGCGCACGCGCCGGCGGTACGTCGTGCCCTTGAGGCCGCCGGCTGGACGTTGCGGGGGCTCTGACGTCCCGCCGGTTCTGCACCGATCTGTGCACAGGTTTGTGCACAGGTCTGGACAGGGTCCTGTGGAGGACGCGGTGTTCCTGTGGAGTGTTGTGGGCGTTTCTGTGGAGGAGGTTGTGGGACCGGGGGAATGCGAGGTGTTCTCTTGTGGTGGGTCCGGGCGGTCGCGTAGAACTCTGCCTACCAGCTCACCGCTTGCGGGGAGCTGGGGATCGGACAGGAGCGAGGATCCACACCGCGAGGCAACTTGCGGCGTCGGCCCGGTGACGGGGTCGGTGGGGT
>JAOPXM010000103.1 GCA_025965125.1 Nocardioides sp. | reverse complement strand
CGAGCCCGGCGCGCATCAGTCGCTCGAGGTCGTGGTCCTCGGGTCCGGTGTTCTCAGCCATCGGTCTTCTCCTGACGCTCGAGCTCTGCCCTCAACGATGTGAGGGCCCGATGGACGTGCGAGCGGGCGGTGGTCTCGGTGCAGTCCAGGATTGCCGCGATCTCGGCGTACTCCAGGTCCTCGTAGTACCGCAGGACCACGGCGGCCCGTTGCTGTCTCGGCAACCCGGTGCAGACCCGCCAGACGGCGTCGTCGCGGGCGACGGCGTCGGCGTGGTCCGGCCCGGTCCGTGTCGGGCGCACCTCCGCGACACTCAGCTCGCGCTTGCCCGAGCGCCGCCAACCGGACACGTGGGCGTTGACGACCATCCGGCGCACGTAGGCGTCGGGGTCCGTCGTGCGCCGCACCCGCGACCACTTCTCGCACGCCCGCGTCAGTGCGCTCTGGACGGCATCCTCCGCCGCGTGCTGGGAACCCGTGACCAGGTAGGCGAACCGCAGCAACGCGGCCGCCCGCACCTCCACCCAGGCGTCGAACGAGAGCTCGCTCGCGTCGGGTCGGGCGTCGGTCACTCCCACATCCATGCACGACTCACGCCCGGGAGTGGGCAGATGTTGCAGGTCAGTGCAAACTTTCGCTCTGCTGGTCGAGGAGGTTGCGCTGGCGACCGTCTCGAAACCCAGACTAGAAACCCGGCGAGGGAGCCGGCGCGGCGGTGTCCCGCTCACCGAGCTTGACCCCGACCACACCTGCCAGGATCAGCACCCCGCCGAGGAGCTGGACCGGGCGGGGCAGCTCGCCGAGCAACAGCCAGGCAAAGCCGACACCGGCGACGACCTCGAGCAGCGCCACGAAAGACGCGAGTCGGGACCCGAGCCGGCGGCCGGCCGCGATGCCCGTCGTGTAGGAGATCGCAGCGGTGACCAGACCCAGCACGACGAGCGGGATCCACCACGCAACGGTGTGGTTGCCGTAGATCGCCCGGTCCGTCGAGGCCTTCATCGGCAGCACGCCGATGAGCCCGAGAGCGCCGAGCATGACGGTGCCGACCACCAGTCCACCAGCGGCAAGTGCGAGCGGCGGCAGGCCGTTGCTCTCGTCGGCAGAGATCAGGAAGTAGGCCGCCGCGCCGACCATGGCCGCGAGCGCCCAGAGCACACCGGCGGTGCTCAGGTCGGCGCCCGAGAGCAGGTCGAGCACCAGGACAAGACCCAGCGCGGCGACGCCGGCGCCGGCGAGGGTCACCGCGCCGGGGCGCTGGCCGTGGAGGACCCAGAGCCAGACCACGACGGCGGCCGGAGCGGTGTACTCGATGAGCAGAGCCGGGCCGACCTGCATGTGCGAGACGGCAGAGAAGTAGCAGAACTGGGCGCCTGCGACGGCCAGCACGCCGTACAGGATGAGCACGCCGGCGGTTCCCCGTAGGGCGGTCCAGCGTCCCCGCATCGAGAGCACGCCGAACGGGGTGACGACCGCGGCCGCGATCCCCACCCGGATGAGGACGACCGCCCCCGCGCTCCAGCCCGTGTCGAGCAGGCCTCGGGCCAGAGCCCCGGACATCCCGAACGTCGTCGCGGAGACGATGGCGAACAGGAGCCCGCTGACCAGGCGGGACCCTGCCGGGATGCTCCCGGCCTCGATGTCATTCGCCATTGCGGTCATGACTCATGACGCTAGCGCCGTTGCAGTAAGGTGTCAACGTGGCATTTGCGCATGACACTGAGGTGTCTCTCCTCGCCGCGGCGACCCTGGCCAACACCGAGGACGATCCCGACGAGCTCGAGTCCGTCGGGCAGCTCGACGCGTTCTTCGAGCGCTTCGAGTACACCGGACGCCACGACCGCGACCTGGCCGAGCTGGGCGCCGTGCGCGACCTCCGACCAAAGCTGCGCAGGTTGATGACCACCGACCGCGACTCCGCGGTCGAGCTCGTCAACACGATGCTCGCAGAAGCCGGTGCGCTCCCCCAGCTGGTCCGGCACGACCGCTTCGACTGGCATGTGCACGCCGTTTCGCCGTCCGCACCCTTCGCGACCCGAATCGCGGTCGAGACGGCGATGGCCATGATCGACGTGATCCGTGCCGACGAGATGTCCCGGCTCGGCGTCTGCGCCGATGACGACTGCGACGGCGTCGTGCTCGACCTCTCCCGGAACCGGTCGCGCAGGTTCTGCTCGACCTCGTGCGGCAACCGCAACGCCGTGGCCGCCTACCGAGCCCGGCAGGCCGCCGACAGCTGAGTTCGCTCAGTCCTTGATCGGGTTCTGGGCAGGCCCCGGCACCGGCACGTCCTTGTACGCCGCGAGGTTGTGCGCGTTGTAGGCGCTGGTGTCGGCCTTCTCCATCGGGCCGTCCCAGTCGGTGGGGAGCGGGACGGGGACCGAGGGAGCGACGCGTCGGACGATCTCGTCGAGGACCTTCTCGGCGTCTCCCACCCACAGGTGCTTCGAGCCGGGGAAGCCAACGACCTCGGCCTGCGGGATCGCGGCGAAGCGTTCGCGTGCCTCCTCGGGCCGCAGGTAGTCGTCGAGCTCCGGGACGAAGGCGTGCACCGGCTTCCCGGATTCCGCCCAGTCGGCAAGGTGCACATCGGTGGAGAATCGGAGCGGCGGGCTGAGCAGCACCACTCCCCTGACGACCGGGTCGAGGCCGTGCATGAGGGCGAGGTCGGTGCCGAAGGACCAGCCGATCAGCCAGATGCTGGGCAGGTCGTGGAACTCGGCGTACTCGATGGCCGCCGCGACGTCGAACTGCTCGCCCACACCGTTGTCGAACTCACCTTCGCTGGTGCCCTGCTCGCTCCATGTTCCCCGCGTGTTGAAGCGGAGCACGGCGATCCCGGCGAGGGCGGGCAGCCGGAACGCCGCCTTCCGGAAGATGTGGCTGTCCATCATCCCGCCGTGCGTTGGCAGCGGGTGCAGGCAGACGAGCGTGGCGACGGGCTCGCGGTCCAGGGGAACGGCGAGCTCCCCGATGAGTGACAAGCCGTCCGCGGTCTCGAGGGTGATCGGCGTACGTCGTGCCGGCAGCACCGAGTTGGCGCGGATCTTCTGGGCGGTCACGACACGAATCTAGGGGGTGTCAGCACCACGCATGCACCCCGCCCGCGCTCAACGCCCGATTGCGCAGCACGACGGCAAGGCGGGCGCCGAACCGGTCGCACGTCCACCGGAAATCCTGGCGTCGGTACTCGATCGCCAGCACCCGACGGCCGTAGTGCCGGGTGTACGACGCGCACTCGTGGTAGCGCCCGCACTCCTCTGACACCGCGAAGTCGTAGCCCACGGTCGTGCCGTCGAACCCGGCAAGGTTCTTCTGACCCGCGGCCAGACCCGAGTCGTGCGCCCGCGTCACGAGGAGCCTCGCGTAGGCGATCGCCTGCGTGCGCTTGAGCAGCCCATGACTGCGGGTGAACGAGTCGAGGTTGTCGAACTCGACGGCGTCGAAGCCGTCGTCGGCACAGCCGCGGATCCAGCGCCCGACGATCTTCGAGAGGGCGGCGCGCTTGTCGGGCGTGCGCAGGTCGAGCAGGAACTCGTTCCACGCCGCGTCCTCCACGGGCTGGCCGTCCGCATCGTGCAGCACGAGGGCCTGGTGCCGGTCCCAGAACGCCTGTTCGCTTTCCTGGGTCTGGAACCCGTTGACGTAGCAGACGTTGTAGCGGCCGGCGGCCGGAGCGGCGTGCCGGTCCCGGACGATGATGCCGACGTGCGCGGGCATCGCCTTGACCCCGCCGAGCTGGTAGTCGACGTCCGTGCCGACCGGCAGCGGCTCGACGGTGGCGTACGACGCAGCGGGCGCGCCCAGCACACCCACCACCAGGGCCAGGATGCCGAGACGCCTCAGCGCACTCAGAAGTCGAACCCGTCGAACAGGTCCCCGACGCCGTCGCCGATCCCTCCGAACACGTCCCCGACCCCGTCGCCGATCGCGCCGATCCCGTCGCCCAGGGCGTCGAAGCCGCCGAGCCCCCCGAACATCAGGCCCATGAACATCAGGTTCATCGCCCCGCCGCCGCCGAAGTAGCCGGCGGCATACGGCTGGTAGGCGCGCCCGCCCTGCCAGTAGGGCACCCGCTGCGCTCCCACCATCACCTTGCGGATGTCGGGGTCGGCCCCCGCCCGGACCCGCTCGGCGTCCAGCTCGCACGCGGGTACGTCGCGGGTCGCGCCACCGGGGGGTGCGTACGGAACGTCCGCCACGGAGGGACCGTGCCGGGGGTCGAAGAAGCACGGCGGGCGCCGCGTCGGCAGCGGCTCCCCTGCCACCCGGGCCCGCACGCAGAGGATGGCGTAACGCCCGTCCTCGAGGATCTCGGCGACGTGCTTCAGGTCCTCGGGCTGCTGGATCGAGTCGCCGGCAGTCTTGGCGGCCTCGTACGAGTCGAGCGCGCGCTGGTAGTCGGCGTTCGCACCAGCGTCGAGCTGGCGACCGGCAAGGTCGGTGTCCAACGACTGGAGCTCGACCCCGAGCGCGGTGATGTCCTCGAACGCGAACTTCTTCACCGGCTCGAGCTCGGCCCGTCGGCGCTCGAGCTCCCTGCGCTTGCCGTTGCGGCTGGCCACGACCGCCACGACGATCGCGCCGATGAGGATGAGGATGAGGAGGACCACCACGCCTGGCATGGATCCAGACTACGGACGGCGCCTTGTCGGGCGCTAGACAGCCGCGATGGCGCCGTCGTCGGTCCGGTAGACAAGGCCGTCGGCGAGCGCGAGGCCGAGTGCCCGGTCGAAGCGGCTCGGCTCCCAGTAGGCCGCGCCGACGAGGCGGGCGAGCTCGTCCGGTTTCTGGGGACCGTTGGTCTCCAGCGCCCGGACGATCTGACCCATCTCCTGGAAGACGTGGCGGTCCCGGCTGCCCTCGGTGGAGGCTTTCGGGGGTGGCATCGGCATGTCGTGCTCCTTCCGAGTCTGAGGACGCTCAGGCGGACTGCGTCGCCGGTCGTCCGCTGCTGTTCGTGGTGGTCCGGGGACCGTCGTCCTCGGCCGTCAAGGGCTGAGCGATGCTCTCGAGCGACTTCCCCTCCGCCTTCACCCCGAGGAATGCCGCGACGATGCCGCCGGCGATCATCAGGGCCGACCCGAGGAAGTAGCCAGGCGCGATCCCGGTGATGTCGCCGCTGGCTGAAGCATTGTCGATCAGCTTGCCGAACAGCAGCGGCCCGGTGATGCCCCCGGCCGCTGTCCCGATCGCGTAGAAGAACGCGATGCACAGGGCTCGGGTTTCCATGGGGAACACCTCGCTCGCGGTGAGGTACGCGGCGCTGGCACCGGCCGAGGCGAAGAAGAAGATGATCGCCCCCATCAGCGTCAGCGAGCTGGCCGTGAAGCTGTCGAGGTAGAACCCGGTGATGCCGAGCAGTACGCCCGACACGACGTACGTCGCGGTCAGCATCACGACCCGACCCAGGGTGTCGAAGAGTCGGCTCAGCAGCAGGGCTCCGGCAAAGTTGCTGGCCGCGAAGACCGCGATGTACCAGCCGGTCTGTCCCACACCAAGGAACGTCGTCAGGGTGTCGCCGTAGGTGAAGAAGAACGCGTTGTAGAGGAACGCCTGGCCGACGAACAGCGAGAAGCACAGCACGGTCCGCTTGGGATAGAGCGTGAAGACTGTGCGGGCGATCAGGCCGAATCCGATCGACCTGCGCTGCCGGATGGTGATCGTGTCGGAGACGTCATGGAGCTGCTTGCCGGCTTCATCCGCCACGGTCCGCTCGATGCTCTGCACGATCTGCTCCGCCTCGTCCTCGCGCCCGTGGATGAACAGCCACCGCGGGCTCTCCGGGACGTGGCGCCGGACGATGAGGATGCCGACCGCGAGGATCGCGCCCAGGCCGAACGCGAGCCGCCAGCCCCAGTTCTGGTCGATCAGGGTCGGGTCGAGCAGCGGGATGGTCAGCAGCGCGCCGCCGGCGGCGCCGACCCAGAAGGAGCCGTTGATCGCGACGTCGACGCGGCCTCGGTACTTCGCGGGGATCAGCTCGTCGATCGCCGAGTTGATCGCGGCGTACTCACCGCCGATGCCGGTGCCGGTCAGGAAGCGGCAGGCGAGATACCACGTCGGGTTCATGGAGAACGCGGTCAGCACCGTGGCAACGGTGTACACGGCGAGCGTGATCAGGAACAGCTTCTTGCGGCCCATCCGGTCGGTGAGCTGACCGAAGAACAAGGCACCCAGACACGCGCCGGCGACGTACGTCGCTCCGGCAAGACCGACCTGGTAGCTGCTCATTCCGAGACCCGTCTGCGGGTTGGCGAGCGCGTCGGACATCGACCCGACGATCGTCACCTCGAGCCCGTCGAGGATCCACACGGTGCCGAGACCGACCACCACGAGCCAGTGCCAACGGGCCCATGGCAACCGGTCCAGCCGGGCTGGGATGTTGGTCGTGATGCGACCGGTTTCGACTGTCATGCAAGCTTCGGTACCCACTTGTGACCGTTGTCACTCGTGGCGACTTTCAGCGCTGCGAGTAGTCCCGGAAGCCGCGTTTGGTCTTGCGGCCGAGGTAGCCGGCGGTGACCAGGTGCTCGAGCAGCGGCGACGGGGCGAAGCCGGGCTCGCGGAACTCCAGGTACAGCTCGCGCTGGATCGCAAGCGACACGTCGTTGCCCACGACGTCGAGCAGCTCGAACGGGCCCATCGGCAGCGCGCAGCCCTGCTTCATGGCCAGGTCGATGTCGTCGGCAGTGGCGTAGTGGGCGTCCAGCATGCGCACGGCGTCGTTGAGGTAGGGGAACAGGAGCGCGTTGACGATGAAGCCCGCACGATCCGCGCAGGTCACGGCCACCTTTCCGACCTTGGCGCACAGCGCACGGACGGTCTCGGTCACCGCGTCATCGGTCGAGACGGTCGAGACGACCTCGACCAGCTTCATCACCGGTGCCGGGTTGAAGAAGTGCATGCCGATGACGTCCTGCGGGCGACTCGTCGCCTTGGCGCAGGCGATGATCGGCAGGGACGAGGTGGTGGTTGCGAGGATCGCGCCGCGCCCCCCGTTCCCGTTCCGACAGATGTCGTCGAGGTTCTCGAAGAGCGTGGTCTTGATCGCCAGGTCCTCGGCGATGGCCTCCACCACGATGTCGACGTCCTTGAGGTCGTCGAGGGAGGTGGTGCCGGTGACCCGGGACAGGACCTCGGCCTTGGCCTCCTCGGTGGCCTTGCCGCGCTGGATCTGCTTGTCGAAGTTCCTCGTGATCGCGGCCAGCACCCCGTCGACCTTGTCCTGACCGCGGCCAACGACGAGCACGTCGTACCCGCTCTTGGCGAAGACCTCGACGATCCCGCTGGCCATGGTCCCGGTTCCGACGACACCGACGAGCTTGATGTCGTGCTGGAGCTCGGGCTTCTCGTCGGCCGACGGGGTCTCGTGGTCAGTGACGACGACCGGGCTGTCGGGCGCCTCATAGGTGTAGAAGCCACGGCCGGTCTTGCGGCCGAGCATGCCGGCAGTGACCATCTGCTTGAGGATCGGTGAGGGCGCGTGCAGCCGGTCGCGGCCCTGGCGGTACATCGTCTCGAGGATTTCGTACGCCGTGTCGAGACCGATCAGGTCGAGCAGCGCGAGCGGGCCCATGGGGTAGCCGCAGCCGTATCGCATCGCGGCGTCGATGTCCTCGCGGGAGGCGTACTTGCCTTCGTACATCGACACGGCGTGGTTGAGGTAGCCGAAGAGCAGCGTGTTGGCGATGAAGCCGGCCTTGTCGCCACACACCACCGGGTTCTTGCCCAGCTTCTCGACCAGGACCCGCACCTCGTCGAGGACCGCCTGCTCGGTGACGACGGTCTTGATGACCTCGACGAGGTTCTGCACGGGCGCCGGGTTGAAGAAGTGGACGCCGATGACGCGGCCCGGCCGGGAGTTGGCGGTCGAGATCTCGGTGACGGAGAGCGACGACGTGTTGGTCGCGAGAATGGTCTCGGGCGACACGATCGCGTCGAGGTCGCGGAAGATCGCCATCTTCGTCTCGAGCGACTCGACGACCGCCTCGACCACGAAGTCGGCGTCGGTGAGGTCCTTGAGCGAGGTCGTGAACGTGATCCGGCCCAGGAGCTCGGCCTGCTCCGCCTCGGTCATCTTCTCGCGCTTCACCGCTCGAGCCGTGGAGTGCTCCAGGTGCTGCCGTCCCCGGCCCAGCGCCTCGTCGGTGACCTCGACGCCCACAACGGCGAACCCGTTGCGGGCGAACACCTCTGCGATGCCCGCGCCCATGGTGCCGAGGCCAACGACGCCGATCGTGGTGAAGGTGCGGGCACTCGCGGATGAGGGTTCAGCAGCAGCGGTGGTCATGCGGGGCATCCTTCCATCGGGAGCGCTGAATTGGAGCGTGACTTAGTTCACCCGTCGGTAACTTACGGCAGACCGGATAGATTCACGCCCCGTGAGACTTGTCGTGGCCCGGTGCCAGGTGGACTACGCCGGTCGACTGACTGCACACCTGCCGATGGCGACGCGGGTGCTGATGATCAAGGCGGACGGTTCGGTGCTCGTCCATTCCGACGGCGGCTCCTACAAGCCCCTCAACTGGATGTCGCCCCCATGCTCCCTGCGTGAGGGCAAGACCGATGAGGGCCAGGTCGAGTGGACGGTCACCAGCAAGGGTGACGACACCCTGCGGATCCTGATCGAGGAGGTCCTCAGCGACTCATCCCACGACCTCGGCATCGACCCAGGCCTGCAGAAGGACGGGGTCGAGAAGCACCTCCAGGAGCTCCTCGCGGAGCACCCGGCCACGCTCGGGCTGGGTCTCACGCTGGTACGCCGCGAGTTCCCCACCGCCATCGGCCCGGTTGACCTGATGTGCCGCGACGGCGAGGGGCTGAGCGTCGCCGTCGAGATCAAGCGCCGCGGCGACATCGATGGGGTCGAGCAGCTGACCCGCTACCTCGAGCTGCTCAACCGCGACCCGTTGCTGGCCCCGGTCCGCGGCATCTTCGCGGCCCAGGAGATCAAGCCGCAGGCGCGGGTGCTGGCCACCGACCGGGGCATCGCCTGCGCAGTTGTCGACTACGACGCCCTGCGCGGCCTCGACGACCCCACTCACCGGCTGTTCTGATTCGGGCCCCGGTCGGAACGCTCATGAAGCCATGACTGCATGAGCACCAGCGCCGCCAACGCAGCGACGTTCTACAACGAGGCCACTCGTGAACACTCCGTCTGGACCGTTCGGGATGCTGGTGGCTTTCCAGCCCCGATGAACGCCGATGATGAGCGAGCGCAGCCGTTCTGGTCGTTACGCCGCCGAGCCCAACGGGGTCGTTGACCAGGTTCCGGCCTATGCGAACTTCGAACTCGTCGAGATTCCGCTTGCGGCGTTCCGAGATCGTTGGCTCCCTGGCCTTGGTCGGGACGGAATCCGAGTGGGCTTGAACTGGGTGGGGCAATCCGCGACGGGGTACGACGTCTACGCCTCGGAGGTTGCGGCCCGCTTTGCCACTGAACCGGGGGTGTAGCGGTGCTTAGGGGAACCATTGACGGCGTTGAGCAGCTGACCCGCTACGTCGAACTGCTCAACCGCGACCCGTGCTGGCCAGCGCGGTGGTCGACTACGACGCCCTGCGCGGCCTCGACGACCCCACTCACTGGCTGTTCTGACACAGCACGGTGATACCGGCGCGCCAAGGGCCCCGCGCTCGGCGGGGTCCGGGGCGTCAGGCTGGTCGGTCGGGGGTGATGTCGGTCGTGCCGGTGTGGTCGCGTTGGTAGCGGTATCCGTGGGGGCTGGTCCAAACGAAGGTGGTGGGGTCCGTCTGGGTGTAGGTCCAGCCGCCATGGGTCTTCAACCGGTGATGCCGGCGGCACAGGGGCGCGATGTTGCAGGCACACCCGGGCCCGCCGCGGACGCGGGCTTGGATGTGATCGCAATCGGTGCGTCTGGCTGGTCGAGCGCACCTGGGGAACACGCAGGTGTGGTGGGTCAGCACGGTCTGCTCGCGGAGCCGGTCTGACACCTCAACGGCATCGGTGTGGACGTGACCGGACAGGTCGATCACCGGTTTGACGGTGATCCGGGCGCCGGGGACCCCACACCATGCGGCTACTTGTTCCGGGGACACCTGGCCGCGGGTGTTCTCCACCCGGGCGATCTCACCGGGCACCCCTTGCACGGCTGCGTCGGAGAGGTGCACGTAGAGGGTGAGGTCCCGTCGCGGGTGCCTGCCACGGCCACGGCCGGGCTCACTCTCGTCGTCCCCGGTGGTGTCGTGGTCGAGGTCGAGCGCAAGCTGGTTGCGGGCGAGCTCGCCGGCGGCCATCGCGCGGCGCACGTCCAGGGAGTCGTCGCAGCCGAGGTCGGCCAACGCCTGGGCTC
>JAOPXM010000055.1 GCA_025965125.1 Nocardioides sp. | reverse complement strand
CATGTCTGCAGTTGTCATGCGCTGGCTCCGGCGGTGGCGAAGACGGTGGAGGCGGCCGGGTCGAAGGGGCAGCCGCCGTGGCTGAGGTGGGCGAGGTACTCGTCGCGGAAGAACTCGATCGAGCTGGTGATCGGGCTGGTCGCGCCGTCCCCGAGCGCGCAGAACGAGCGGCCCAGGATGTTGTCGCACTGGTCGAGCAGCAGGTCGAGGTCGGACTCGGCGCCCTGACCCTTCTCGAGGGCGGCGAGCGTCTGCACCAGCCACCAGGTGCCCTCGCGACACGGAGTGCACTTGCCGCAGGACTCGTGCTTGTAGAACTCCGTCCAGCGCAGCACGGCGCGGACGACGCAGGTGGTCTCGTCGAACAGCTGCAGCGCGCGGGTGCCGAGCATCGAGCCGACGGCGGCGACCCCCTCGAAGTCGAGGGCTACGTCGAGGTGTTCGGCGGTCAGCATCTGCGTGCTGGAGCCGCCGGGCGTCCAGAACTTGAGCTCGTGGCCCTCACGCATGCCGCCGGCGAGATCGATCAGCTGACGCAGGGTGATGCCGAGCGGGGCTTCGTACTGTCCCGGTCGCTTCACGTGCCCGGACAGCGAGAAGATGCCGTAGCCCTTGGACTTCTCGGTGCCCATCGACGCGAACCACGCCGCCCCGTTGGCGATGATGCTCGGGACCGAGGCGATGGACTCGACGTTGTTGATGACCGTCGGGCTGGCGTAGAGGCCGGCGACAGCCGGGAAGGGCGGGCGCAGCCGCGGTTGGCCGCGGCGACCCTCGAGCGAGTCGAGGAGCGCGGTCTCCTCGCCGCAGATGTAGGCGCCGGCACCGGCGTGGATGACCAGGTCGAGGTCGTAGCCGGAGCCGTGGATGTCCTTGCCGAGGTGCCCAGCGGCGTACGCGTCCTGGACGGCGGCCTGGAGCCGGCGTACGACGTGGAGGACCTCGCCACGGACGTAGATGAACGCGGTGTTGGCGCGGATGGCGTAGGAGCTGATGATCACTCCCTCGACGAGGGTGTGGGGACTGGCCATCATCAGGGGGATGTCCTTGCAGGTGCCCGGCTCCGACTCGTCGGCGTTGACGACGAGGTACTTCGGGTTGGGGTTGTCCTGGGGGATGAAGCCCCACTTCATGCCGGTCGGGAAGCCGGCGCCGCCACGGCCGCGGAGGCCGGAGTCCTTGACCGCCTCGATGACCTGGTCCTGGGTCATGCCCAGGGCGGTCCGCAGCGCGCCGTAGCCGCCGAGCGACTCGTACGACGCGAGCGTCCAGCTGCGCTCGGCGTCCCAGTTGGCGGTGAGGACGGGGGTGAGTACATCGGTCACTTGGCTTCGTCACCCTTCGCCGGGTTGTCCTCGTGCAGGGTGTCGGCCGACGACTCGTCGACCTTGGTCTCGGTCTCGGCGCGCGACGTGTCGGCCTCTTCGGCCGCGGCTTCGGGCGTCGCGGCGGCCGCGAGCTCGGCGTGGCGGTCGGAGGACTCGGGGGCGGTCCAGCCGCGTTCCCGGGCGATCTCGAGGCCGACCAGCGAAGCCGGACCGGCCGACGGTCCCTCGTCGGCAAGACCATCGTTGAACCCCGCGAGCACGCGCTCGGCCTCGCGCCAGGTGCAGATCTTCGGGCCGCGGGTGGAGCGGACCTCCTTGCCCTCGCGCAGGTCGTCGACGAGCTGGGTGGCCGACTGCGGAGTCATGTCGTCCATGAACTCCCAGTTCACCATCAGCACCGGCGCGTAGTCGCACGCGGCGTTGCACTCGATGTGCTCGAGCGTGATGCTGGCCTTGTCCTCCGGGCGTCGGTCGGTGGTCTCGTCGTTGCCGACGTCGAGGTGCTCCTTGAGCCGCTCGAAGATCACGTCGCCACCCATGACCGCGCACAGCGTGTTGGTGCAGACGCCGACGTGGTAGTCGCCGACCGGCTTGCGCTTGTACATCGTGTAGAACGTCGCGACCCCGCTGACCTCGGCCGCGGAGATGTCAAGGATCTCGGCGCAGGCCTCGATCCCCTCCGGCGTGATCCGGCCCTCGGTCGACTGCACGAGGTGCAGCATCGGCAGCAGCCCCGAGCGCGCCTGTGGGTAGCGGGCAGCGATCTCGCGGAGCTCGTCACGAGTCGTCTCGGTCAGCCCTTGGGTCTGAGTCATCGGTCAACGCCGCCCATCACGGGATCGATCGAGGCGATCGCGACAATGACGTCGGCAACCATGCCGCCCTCACTCATCACGCTCGTGGCCTGCAGGTTCGTGAACGACGGATCCCGGAAGTGGGCGCGGAACGGTCGGGTGCCGCCGTCGGACACGACGTGGGCACCGAGCTCACCGCGCGGCGACTCGATCGGCACGTAGGCCTGGCCGGCGGGCACCCGGAAGCCCTCGGTGACCAGCTTGAAGTGGTGGATCAGACCCTCCATGGACTCGCCCATGATGTGGCGGATGTGGTCGAGGCTGTTGCCCATGCCGTCGCTGCCGATGGACAGCTGACTCGGCCAGGCGACCTTCTTGTCCGAGACCATGACCGGGGCGCCCTCGAGACCGGCGAGCCGGTCGGCGGCCTGCTCGATGATCTTCAGCGACTCCCACATCTCGGCGAGCCGGATCCGGAAACGACCGTAGGAGTCGCAGGTGTCCCAGGTCTGCACCTCGAAGTCGTAGTCCTCGTAGCCGCTGTACGGCTGGGTCTTGCGGAGGTCCCACGGGTAGCCGGTGCTGCGGAGCACGGGACCGGTGAGCCCGAGCGCCAGGCAGCCCTCGAGGTCGAGGTGGCCGACGTCGACAAGGCGGGCCTTGAAGATGGGGTTGGCGTTGCAGAGGGCGGCGTACTCGGGAAGCCGCTTCTTCATCAGCGCGATGAAGGCCCGGATCTCGTCGAGCGCCCCGGGGGGCAGGTCCTGGGCGACGCCGCCGGGCCGGATGAACGCGTGGTTCATGCGGAGCCCGGTGATCAGCTCGAACAGGTCGAGGACGAGCTCGCGCTCGCGGAAACCGATCGTCATCACGGTCAGCGCGCCGATCTCCATGCCGCCGGTGGCGATGCAGACCAGGTGGGAGGAGATGCGGTTGAGCTCCATGAGGAGCACCCGCATGACCTCCGCCTTCTCCGGGACGTCGTCCTCGATGTCGAGCAGCTTCTCGACACCCAGCACGTAGGTCATCTCGTTGTAGAACGGGCTGAGGTAGTCCATCCGGGTGCAGAACGTGACGCCCTGGACCCAGGAGCGGTACTCCATGTTCTTCTCGATGCCGGTGTGCAGGTAGCCGATGCCGCAGCGGGCCTCGGTGACCGTCTCGCCGTCGAGCTCGAGGATCAGGCGCAGGACGCCGTGCGTGGACGGGTGCTGGGGGCCCATGTTGACGACGACGCGCTCGTCGACGCCCTCGTCGCTGAGGCCTTGGGCGATGGAGTCCCAGTCCTGACCGCTGACGGTGAAGACCTTGCCCTCGCTCGTCTCGGAACTGCCTGCGTAGATGTCGGAGGTAGTCACGGTTTCGTCGGGTGGCATTAGCTGTACGACCTCCGCTCGTCCGGTGGTGCGATCGTCGCGCCCTTGTACTCGACCGGGATGCCACCCAGGGGGTAGTCCTTGCGCTGCGGGTGGCCGGGCCAGTCGTCGGGCATCAGGATCCGGGTGAGCGCCGGGTGACCGTCGAAGACGATGCCGAACATGTCGAACGTCTCGCGCTCGTGCCAGTCGTTGGTGGGGTAGACGCCCACGATCGAGGGGATGTGTGGGTCCGCGTCGGGGGCGCTGACCTCGACCCGGATGCGGCGGTTGTGGGTCATCGACAGCAGGTGGTAGACCGCGTGCAGCTCGCGACCGGTGTCGTCGGGGTAGTGCACACCGCTGACCCCGGAGCACAGCTCGAAGCGCAGCTTCGGGTCGTCGCGGAGCAGCTGGGCGGTCGCGACGAGGTCCTCGCGTCGAACGTGGAACGTGATCTCACCGCGGTGGATCACGACGCGCTCGACCGACGTGGTCAGGCCGCCGGCCTGGAGAGCCACGTCGAGGGCGTCGGCCACCTCGTCGTACCAGCCACCGAAGGGACGCTGGGCCGGGCCGGGGTAGGTGATCGGCGCGACCAGACCGCCGTACCCGCTGGTGTCGCCTGAGCCGCTGGCGCCGAACATGCCGGTGCGAAGGCCGATCTGCTGCACCTGGCCGGTCTGCGCGGGGACGTTCTCGGGGGACTGCTCGACAGCTGGCTGCTCCACGGCGGGCTTCGGGGGCGGCGTGGCGTCCTTCTCCTCGTTCATCGAAGCTGGCCCCGCATCTCGGAGGTCGGCACGGCGGCGAGAGCAGCGGTCTCGAGCTCCACGATCTGGGCGCTGCGGTTGGCACCGAGCTTGGCGTGCTGGACCTGGTCGTGCAGCTTGAGGATCGCGTCGATCAGCATCTCGGGCCGCGGCGGACAGCCGGGGAGGTACATGTCGACGGGGACAACATGGTCGACGCCCTGCACGACGGCGTAGTTGTTGAACATGCCGCCGCTGCTGGCGCAGACGCCCATGGCGAGCACCCACTTGGGGTCGGGCATCTGGTCGTAGATCTGGCGGAGCACGGGTGCCATCTTCTGGCTCACCCGGCCGGCCACGATCATCAGGTCGGCCTGGCGCGGGCTGGCGCGGAAGACCTCCATGCCGAAGCGAGCCAGGTCGTACTTGGGGCCCCCGCTGGTCATCATCTCGATCGCGCAGCACGCGAGACCGAAGGTCGCCGGCCAGAACGACGCCTTGCGCATGTAGCCGGCAACGCCCTCGACCGTCGTCAGCAGCACGCCGCTCGGCAGCTTCTCCTCGATGCCCATCAGTGCATTCCCCCGGTCAGTCCCACTCGAAGCCGCCGCGACGCCACACGTAGGCGTAGGCGACGAAGATCGTGGCGATGAAGATGACCATCTCGAGCAGCCCGAAGAACTTCATCGCGTCGAAGTAGACGGCCCACGGGTACAGGAAGACGATCTCGATGTCGAAGACGATGAAGAGCATCGCGGTGATGAAGTACTTCACCGGGAACCGGCCGCCGCCAACGGGCTGCGGGGTGGGTTCGATGCCGCATTCGTAGGAGTCCAGCTTGGCCCGGTTGTAGCGCTTCGGGCCGACCAGCGAGCTCATTGCCACGGATCCGACGGCGAACAGGGCCGCGAGGGCAGCCAGCCACAGCACCGGCGTGTACAAACCCATTCCCGCGTTCCTTCCCAGCAGCAGTTCGCCGCTCGAATCGACCCCGGATTGTGACTTTGTGAATGGAATCACGAGTGGCGCAGGGCACAGTCTGCCATTCCTCCCGAGCCCCGTCACCCCGGGGTGGCGTCGTCTCGAAAGGACCCGTCTCAGGCGGCGGTGGCGCGGTGGAGGGCGACGATGCCGCCGGAGAGGTTGCGCCACTCGACGTCCTGCCAACCGGCCTCCGAGACGAGGCCGGCGAGACCCTGCTGGTCGGGCCAGGCGCGGATCGACTCGGCCAGGTAGACGTAGGCATCGGGAGACGACGAGACCGCACGCGCGACCGGCGGCAGTGCCTTCATCAGGTACTCGATGTACACGGTGCGAAACGGCGACCAGGTCGGGTGGCTGAACTCGCAGACGACCAGCCGGCCGCCGGACTTCGTCACCCGACGCAGCTCGCGCAGCCCGGCCAGCGGGTCGACGATGTTGCGCAGCCCGAACGAGATCGTCACCGCGTCGAAGGTGTCGTCGGCGAACGGGAGCCGGGTGCCGTCGCCGGCGGTGAACGGCAGGTGGGGCTTGGACTGCTTGCCGACCTTGAGCATCCCCAGGGAGAAGTCGCAGGGCACCACCAGTGCACCCCGGTCGGCGAACGGCTGGCTCGACGTCCCGGTGCCGGCCGCGAGGTCGAGCACTCGCTCACCGAACTGCGGATCGACGGCGTCGATCACGTCGCGCCGCCACCGTCGGTCCTGGCCGAGGGAGAGGACGTCGTTGGTGACGTCGTAGCGGCGCGCGACCGCGTCGAACATCCGACGTACGTCGGTGGGCTGCTTGTCGAGCTCGGCGCGAGTCACGGGTGAAGGGTACGGCCGCCGTTCCCGCCCGACCGCACCGGTAACGGCTTGGTCACGACCGACGATTCCGGGCTCCGGCGAGCAACCAAACCCTCTCCCAGGGCGTCTTCCCCTTGCCTGCACTTCGCGGGCCTGGCTCCGCCACACCGAACGAAGAGGAACGACTGACATGAGGCTCGTGCCCCGACTGGTGCTCGCCGTGGTGATCGTCGCCGTCACGGGTCTGGTCGCCTACGGCGTCGGGCTGGCCGGGCGTCCCGACACCGGAAGGCCCGACTCCCGGGACCCGTCTCCCGTGGCCGCGAGCGCCCCGTCCCTCGTCCCGTCCCCCACCCCGACGCCGACTCCCACCCCGACACCGACGCCAACTCCCACGCCCACGCCCACACCGGAGCTCAGGCCCGGCCCGGCCCTGCTGGGGCCCGGCGACGACGGCGACGACGTCCGCGACCTGCAGGCGAGGCTCAAGCAGATCGACTGGTTCGAGGCCGATGTCACCGGCTACTACGGCGACGTGACGGCCGAGGCTGTGCGTGGCTTCCAGGCCAAGCGCAAGATCCCGGTGACCGGCCGCGTCGACCGACGCACGCAGGACCGGCTGCACGCCATGACGACCGAGCCGACTCCGGGCGAGCTGACGAACCAGGGCAACGTTCCCGGCGCGCTCGACCAGCGTTGCAAGACCGGCCGCGTGCTGTGCATCGACAAGAGCAGCCAGACCCTGCGATGGGTCGTTGCCGGTCAGGTTCTCAAGACCGTCGACGTGCGCTTCGGGGCGTCGTACACGCCGACTCGAGACGGCGCCTTCTCGGTGTACCGGATGAGCCGCGACCATGTCTCGAGCCTCTACGGCTCGTCGATGCCGTTCGCAATGTTCTTCTCCGGCGGGCAGGCAGTGCACTACTCATCAGACTTCGCCACCTATGGGTACGGCGGCGCGTCGCACGGCTGCGTGAACGTCCGCGACTACGACGCGGTCGCCTGGCTGTTCGGCCAGGTGCACGTCGGCGACAAGGTGATCGTCTACTGGTCGTGACCGCGTCAGGTGGCGGCGCCGGCGGCGGCTTCGAGGAGCTTGACGGACTCCTCCGGCGCCATCGGACCGGTGCCGATCTGGAACGTCCGACCGTCTTCACTCAGCTGGCACTCGACCCCGGTCGGCTTGGCGGCCGGGTCGATGGCCTGCCCGACGGGCACCGGCTGCCAGTTGACGGTGCACACCGTGTCGCGGATGCGGACCAGCTCGACGGGCGCCCGGGCCAGTCCCGACAGCTCGGGGTCGTTGAGACCGTTCGGGCCGAACGCGCCGCCCGGGGCGCCCCACGCGGTCAGGGTGATGTACTCCGAAAGGTCGGAGGTGGCGTAGACCCGGAACGTCGTCGGCACGGCGTACACCTTCTCGAGGACGTCGGTGACGTAGCGCAGGGCCTTCGTCTGGTTGTCGGTGAACTCCTTGGTCTGCGCCGCATCGGCCCCCTTCGGACCAGCGACGTCCACGGCTGTCCACCCGCCCGGCAGCGTGTCCGGGAGCGAGATCGCGGCATCCGGGTCCGGCGCCGCCTCCGACTTCGTCGAGTGGGCGCTCTCGGGCAGGGCCACCGCGAACGCGACCAGCAGACCCAGCAGGACGAGGCCCAGTGCGGCGCCGACGAGGCTGGAGCGGGATGTGGGAGCAGTCACGCCTGAGAACGTACCCATGGGTGGTCCCGCGGAGCCACGCCGGGGGCGTGGGTAGTCTCGGCTCCGTGACGACCAGTGCCACCTCGCAGGGCCACGCGTCCACGGGCACCCTGGTCGCCCGGACCGTCCCACTCGATCCCGACCTCGCCGGGTCGCTCGTCGGGCTGCTGCCCGCCGAGAGCCCCGTCACCTGGCTGCGTCGCGACGAGGGCCTGGTCGGCTGGGGCGTCGCAGCCGAGATCCGCACGTCCGGCCCCACGCGCTTCTCCGACGCGACCAAGTGGTGGGCCGAGACGACCGCGCGCGCAGTCGTGCGCGACGAGGTCCAGGAACCCGGTAGCGGCCTCGTGTCGTTCGGCTCGTTCGCCTTCGCCGACGAGCCCGGAGGCTCGGTCCTGGTCGTGCCGGAGATCCTGGTCGGTCGCCGCGGCGACCGGGCCTGGGTGACGACGGTGGGTCGTGGCGCGATCGCGACTCCGTCCGTGGGCCGGGCCGACGACCCAACCCCTCCGGGCCAGGTGAGCTTCGCGGACGGAGCACTCGACAGCGAGCGCTGGATGTCCGTCGTTGCCGACGCGGTGGCCCGGATCAACGCCGGTGACCTCGAGAAGGTCGTGCTGGCGCGCGACCTCATCGCGACCGCCGCGGCACCGATCGACGTGCGCTGGCCGCTGCGGCGACTGGCCGAGACCTACCCGATGTGCTGGACCTTCCACGTCGACGGCCTGTTCGGCGCCACCCCCGAGATGCTGGTCCGGCGCGAACGCGGGCTCGTCACGTCGCGGGTGCTGGCCGGCACCATCCGTCGTACCGGCGACGACGACCGCGACCTGGCCCTCGCCGCGACACTCGCGCGGTCGTCGAAGGACCTCGAGGAGCACGAGTACGCCGTCCGCTCGGTCGCCGACGCCCTCGAGCCGCACTGCTCGTCGATGAACGTGCCCGAGGCGCCCTTCGTGCTGCACCTGCCGAACGTGATGCACCTCGCGACCGATGTGGCCGGCGTCGTGCACGACGCCGCCACCGTCTCCTCCCTGGAACTCGCTGAGGCTCTGCACCCCTCGGCTGCCGTTGGCGGGACGCCTACTGCGATTGCCACGGAGCTGATCCACGAGATCGAGGGCATGGAGCGCGGTCGGTACGCCGGTCCGGTCGGCTGGATGGACGCCGCCGGTGACGGCGAATGGGGCATCGCCCTGCGGTCCGCGGAGATCCGTGGCGCCACGGTGCGCCTCTTCGCCGGGTGCGGGATCGTCGCCGACTCGGATCCCGAGGCCGAGCTTGCCGAGGCCCAGGCCAAGTTCGTCCCCGTTCGGGACGCGTTGTCGGAGTAGCGGCAGGTGGACCCGCGACCGTCAGCGGAAGGCTCGGGCGCGGGGCGGGGCGCGCCTATCCGCCGGCGCGGCGATAGCGGCCCTTGGGTGTCAGCCGCTCGGTGAAGTGGGCCAGGGCCAATGTGTCGGCGTCGGTCAGGTAGAGGTGGTCGAGCCCCAACCTCGCCACCTCCCCGTAGCCCAGCTCGGTCAGCAGCCCTGCACACTCGCCCCGGCTGTCCTCGACGACGATCACCGGTCGGTGCACGGCGATCGCGTCCATGGCACCGCGGAGCACCGACAGCTCGAATCCCTCGACGTCGAGCTGGATGAGCGACAGGTCCTCGATTCCGAGCTGGTCGACGGTCAGCATCGGCACCGGGTGGCTCTCGTTACCGAGCAGGTCGGGGTCGACGATGCGCGCCATCCCGCCGCGGTGGGGGCCGCCGGCCACCTTCCGCGTCTCGATCCATGCGTTCCCGGCGTGGTCGCCGAGCCCGGCGTTGAGCAGCACGACGTTGTCGAGGTCGTTGGCCTCCATCACCGCCCGGGCGAGCAGGTAGTTCTCGACGACCGGCTCGAAGGCGTAGACGAGTCCGTCGGTCTTGCGCGAGAAGGACGGCAGCATGTCGCCGAAGAACGCGCCGGCGTGAACCATGCTGCCCGACCGGAGCGCCATCACCTCGGCGACGAGGTCGTGGAGCGGTGGCGTGACCCTCCGCTTGCGCAGGACCTTCTTCGCCACGGGCTTGTGCGCGGCGTAGTCGGGGACGAAGAAGACTGCGTGGTCGTAGCGCACGACCGTGGTGTCTATCCCGAAGATCTTTGCCTTGCGCCGCGGCCCGGGCGGCAGTCCGGACGGCGCCGGGGGCTGCGGCCGGCTGCCCGCGGAAGCGACGACCCCGTTCGCGCGTCGAAGTCCTGCCCATGCGCGTGAAGCTGCACTTCGACCCACGTTGGAACCCTGACCTCGAGACGGAGCGGCGACCGCGGGGCACGCTAGCAGCGGAGGGCGCCGCCGGAGCGAGCTGGGCCGGGGTAGTCCTTGCCCCACCCGCTATTGAATGATATTCAGTAGTGCATGAGTCACGAGGCCATCATCGTCGGCACGGGATTCGGCGGCATGGGCGCGGCCATCCAGCTCAAGCGACTGGGCATCGAGGACTTCGTGATGCTCGAGCGCGAGGACGACCTCGGCGGCACCTGGCACGTGAACCGCTACCCCGGCCTGGCCGTCGACATCGCGAGCGTGACCTACTCGTACTCGTTCGAGCCGAACCCTTGGTGGTCGCACTGGTACGCCCGCGGCCCCGAGCTCAAGAAGTACGCCGAGCACGTCGCCGACCGCTACGACCTGCGCCGGCACATGCGCTTCGACACCGTTGTCGAGGGCGCAACCTGGGATGACGACGCCCAGGAGTGGGAGGTCCGGACCGCCGGCGGTGACCCGGTGCGGGCGACGTACCTCATCACGGCCACGGGCTTCCTCTCCCAGCCGCGGATGCCCGACATCGCCGGCGTCGAGGACTTCGCGGGGGCCGTCGTGCACACCGCCAGGTGGGACGACTCCGCGGACCTGGACGGCAAGCGGGTCGCGATCATCGGCACCGGCGCGACGGCGGTGCAGCTCATCCCCCGGCTGGCGAAGCGCGCCGGACACCTCACGGTGTTCCAGCGGACGCCGATCTGGGTGACCCCGAAGCTCGACTACGTGATGCCTCGCATCGTGCAGCGCATGTTCGCCGCGGTGCCGGTCACCCAGCGAGTCGCCCGGCGGGTGAACACCAGCCTCCTCGAGCTGATCATGGTGGCGGCGGTGCTCCACTACCGGCACGCCAAGATCTTGAACCGCGGCGCTGCTGCTGCCGCGAAGCGACACATGCGCAAGCAGGTCGCGGATCCAGAGCTGCGCCGCAAGCTCACGCCGGACTACTCGTTCGGGTGCAAGAGGCCGACATTCTCCAACGACTACTACCCCGCCTTCACCCGGGAGAACGTCGACCTCGAGACCACGCAGATCGAGCGGGTCACCGCGGACGGGATCGTGACCGCGGAAGGACGTACGACGCCTGCTGACGTCCTGGTCCTCGCCACCGGCTTCGACATGTGGGACGCGAACTTCCCGGCGATCCAGGTGCTCGGCCGCGGAGGCAAGGACCTCGGTGCCTGGTGGCGATCGACCAGGTTCCAGGCCTACCAGGGGATCGCGGTGCCCGGCTTCCCCAACTTCCTCAGCCTGGCGTCGCCGTACTCCTACTCGGGCCTGTCCTACTTCACGACCATCGAGGGCCAGATGAAGCACATGGACCGGCTGTTCTCCGAGGTGCGAGCCCGCGGCGCGACCACGTTCGAGGTGAAGGACCCGGCGAACGAAGAGTTCCTGGGCTGGGTCACCGAACGTCTCGATGACTCGGTCTTCAGCCTGGGCTCGTGCGCCACCGCGCGCAGCTACTACTTCAACCAGCACGGCGAGGCCGCCTTGCTGCGGCCGAGCTCGACGATCCAGACGCACCGCGCAGCGCAGTCGTTCCCCGTGGACGACTACGCGTATGCCGGACCCACACCTGTCAGTTGAGCCAGAGGCCGTAGACGGCGTAGACGCCGCCCACGACGACCGCGACGTGCAGGCAGATCGCGAAGAGCATGCCGAGCCAGGACCAGGGCGAGATGCCACCTCGCTGCCAGTCACCGTTGACGTCCGGCTTGACGGGATACGTGAAGGAGCTGACACACAGGGCGGTCGCGGGCTTGCGCGAGTTCGCGAGGACGACCCCGTTGGCGTACGGCAGGCCTCGCAACGTCAGGCTCCCGTTGGTCCCGTCGAGGGAGTACTCGATCTTCGTCTTGCTCATGGGGCCGCTGTAGAACCTCTTGGTGACGTCCCAGCCGTTGGCCTGTCGCACCAGCATGTTCTGGTAGGTGGTGCCGGAGTAGTAGGTGCCGCGCGAGATCTCGTCGGAGTTGGTGACGGTCGCGACCTTGCCCCACTTGAGGAGACCCACACGCTTGAGGTACTTGCGCCCGCGGACCACGACGATCGCCAGCACCCCCAGGATGAAGGCGCCGGGGATGAGCCGCGGGAAGAACCCCCACAGGGCGATCGGGGCGACGACCACCATCATCACCGAGAACGCCTCCCACCAGCTCCACGACCAGAACGACGCGATCCGGAACGAGAACGGCACCTGCCGCGGCGGGTCGGCGAGACGGTCGACCGACTCCGCGGTCGCCGGTCCGGCCAGCCCGGGAACGCCGCCCAGCGCTTCGGTGACGCGGGGGTCCAGGGCCAAATGACTCAGTGAGTCGCGCACCTGCTTGGCCATCGCCGGGCCGAGCATCGCGGTCAGGTCGACCGGCTGTCCGGCGACCATCGCGCCCTGCTGGGGCAGGCCGTAGGGAACGCTCGGGACGGCACCGGCCCAGCCCGGGGTGGTTGTCGGAGCCGCGGGCGTTGTCGTGCCCCCCTGGGCCTGCGCGAGCTGCGCCTGGACCTCGGCGACCTGTGCGGCCGCGTCCTTGAGCTGCTTCTCGAGCTCGGCGACGCGCTCGGGGGTCATGTCACTGGGGGGTGGTGTCATGCCCGGCCTCCTTCAGGCGCACCGCGAGATTGCGACACCCCGGACCTGAGTATGAGGGTCGCAGCGCCCGGCGTCACCGCCTGCGGGCAGCCCGGACTAGAGGTCTGCTCCGTCGGCGAGGCGGACGTACTCCTGCCCGGCCTTCGACAGGAACGTGTTCAGGTGGCCGTCGACGATCCCGAGGCCGGCCTCGGAGTAGATGCGGTCGTGGATCGCCAGGTTGCGTGGGGCCCCGACCTCGCGGGCGAAGTCGATCGCCTCCGAGATCCGCATCCACGGTGCCGACACCGGCAGGAGGAGCACGTCGACGTCCTCGCCGGGCGGGGTCAGGGCATCGCCGGGGTGGTAGACCTTCGTGTCACCCAGCGTCAGCACGTAGCCGCTGTTGAAGAACCGTGGGTAGTCCGGATGGATCACCGCGTGCAGCTCTCCCACCGGTCGGACCGGAATGCCCGGGTCGAACGACTCCCCGGGTGTCACGACCGTGACCCGTTCGAGGACCTCGGGCGCGTCCGCCCGGATCCTGGCCGCCACCGCCTCGATCGTGAAGACCGGGGCGTCGCTGGCCAGCAGGTGGGCGGGCAAGTAGTGGTCGGGGTGCTCGTGGGTGATCAGCACCGCATCGGCGCCGTCGAGAGCCGAGACCTCGGTGAAGACGCCCGGGTCCAGGACGATCGACGTACCCCCGTGCTCGATCCGGACGCATGAGTGCCCGAACTTCGTGATCCTCATGAAGATCAACGTACGACGGCCGACAAGGCCCGCCCGCCGCTCGAGGTCCATACGATGCTCGGGTGACCACGATCCGGCGCGCCTCACCACCCGACGCGGAGGCGCTGACGATGCTCCACCTCGACTGCTGGGACGACGCGTACACCGGGTTGGTCCCGCAGGAGATCCTCGACGCGCGCCGCGAGGACATCCCGGCCCGCGTCGCCTTCTGGGCCGAGGCGCTCGAGGACGCCGACCCGGTGTTCCTGGCCGCGAGCCAGGACGAGCTGGTCGGGTTCGCGGGCGCCGGTATGGGCAGGGACAACGACGTCGACACCGACCTGGAGCTGAAGGTGCTCTACGTCCGGGCGAGCCACTGGGGCACCGGCGTCGGCTACGCGCTGTTCGAGGAGGCGGTGGGCGACCGGGCGGCGTACCTCTGGGTGTTGGCGAACAACATGCGCGCCATCCACTTCTACGAGCGGCAAGGGTTCCGGCTCGACGGCACCCAGGACGAGCACGACGAGGGCCTGCACGTGCGGATGGTCAGGGCCGGCACGTGACCACCCGCTTCGACCTCGCCGACCCGACGTTCGACGTGACCTCGCCCGAGGTCCACGGGGCCCGCGACGAGGGCTGGTACGTCGAGACCAACTGGGGCTGGGCGGTGCTGCGGTACGCCGAGGTGAGCGCGCTCCTGCGCGACCGGCGGTTCCGGCAGGGCAATGCACGTTGGCCCGCGCAGAACGGCATCCACTCCGGAATGTTCTCGGACTGGTGGCAGGAGACCCTGCTCAGCCTCGAGGGTGACGACCACTCCCGGATCCGGCGGCTGCTGATGCCGGCGTTCCGCAACCGCACGATCGCGGCCATGCGGCCGCGCTTCCAGGCGCTGGCCGACGAGCTGATCGACGGCTTCGCCGACAGGGGACAGGTGGAGTTCGTCAGCGAGTTCGCGGAGCCCTACGCCGCCCGCATCATCTGCCTGCTCCTCGGCCTCCCCGAGGACAACTGGCCCCAGGTCGCGCACTGGGCAGACGACCT
>JAOPXM010000043.1 GCA_025965125.1 Nocardioides sp. | reverse complement strand
TCAGCCCCATGTCGAGCTGGCCGTTGACGTCCGTGCCGGCGTCGTAGTTGAAGGAACGCCGGACCATGCGCTGGTCGTTGCTCCCCTCGTCGCGAGGGTTCGCCAGCCGGATGTGCGCGTCGAAGGGGATCACCTCGCCGGTGGGGTCGAGCTGGTACGACGGGTCGTCGAACTCGCCGGTCATCGTCAGCGGCGCACCGGTGGCGCGGTCGCGACCGATGATCCGCTGCTGCTCGCGGACCGAGACCCGGTCCCAGAACTCCACGAACATCCGGATGACCCGCACGACGTGATAGCTGCCGCCCTCGACCCAGGTCGGCTCGCCGCCGCCGGCCCGGCACCAGGCGAGCTGGCTCATCAGGTCGTCGTCGGTGACGTCGGGGTTGCCGGTGCCGTCCTTGAAGCCGAGCAGGTTGCGCGGGGAGCCGCTCGGCCGGGGCGGCGACAGGAAGCCGTCGCGGCGCCAGCGGACCTGGAGGGCGCCCCGGGTGTGGCGCATCAGCACGCGCAGGGCCGCGGCGACGGTGTCCGGGTGGTGCGCGCCGAGCTGGAGCAGCAGGTCTCCGTCGCACGCGGAACGGTCGAGGTCGTCGTTCGGGAAGTCCTCCATGGTCCGCAGCCGGGCCGGCTTGACGCGGGCCAGCCCGAAGCGGTCGTCGAAGAGGCCCGCGCCGACGCTTGCGGTGACGGTCAGCCCGTCGGCCGGGATCTCCGGGCCGAGCACGCCGGAGTCCCAGGCCGTGCCGGCCAGCCCGGCGTCGGGGGGCGTGCCTCCCTTCGTGAGGAAGCGTGAGACCTCGGTGAGCTCCTTCAGCGCCGCCATGAGCTGGTGGCGGTCCAGGGCGGTGACGTCGAAGGCGACGTACGCCGCGGCGCGCTGCTGCGGGGTGAGGATCCCGGCCTGGTGCGGGCCCTCGAACGGGTACGCCGCCGGCAGCTCTGCACCGGCGGCACCGGCGGCCACCGGCTCGTCGTCGGCCTGCGCGGCGCCGACCAGGAGCGCGGCGGAGGGGGCCGCGACCGCGGCGCCGATGGCACTCCCGAAGAGTCCTCGGCGGCTGAGCCCGCCGGTGACCGGACACTGGCCTGTCATGAGATCGCCCTCCGCGGGTCGGTGATGACCGCGACCTCCGAGAGGAGCTCGACGGTCTGGGTGAGCGCGGCGTCGAGACCCTCGCGCTGGGTCCGGCTCAGCTCTTCCAGCGGCAGCCAGCGGCCGTGGTGGTCGAACGAGCAAACCAGCCGCTGCGAACGGGCGATCCATCGCTCGGTGGCGGCGAGGTCCGGGTCGCGCTGGCGCAGCAGACCGCGCAGCGGCCGCATCGCCTGCGTCGTCCCGGTGAGGTTGGCGTCGATCGTCGCCAGGTTGGTGTGGCTGCCGGCGTCGCTGGCCCCGGTGAGCTCGAACTGGATCGCGTTCTCGAGGATCTCGTGCGACCGGAGCCCCATGTCCAGGGTGTCGACGAGCTGCTGGCCGACGAAGTCGGCGCGGAGGGCGGCCACGGCGCCGACCAGCCGGTGGGTGTACGGCGCGATCCGGCCGGCTGGGGCGCCGCTCCACAGCAGCGCCTCGATCCGGTGGAAGCCGGTCAGGTGGGGGTCGTCGAGCGCTGGCCGCCCCGACGCCGGCATCCCGTTGATCGCCGTGTCGTGGTCCCCGAAGGCGCCGTACGCCGCCCCGAGGGTCTCGTAGCGCAGGTGGGCGGTGAGCCAGTCGTGTCTGGCCGCTGTCAGGTCGCCGCGTCGTATGTCTGCATCGAGTTGGGTCATCTGGTGCTGGAGAGCCGGTAGTTGGCTCCGAATCCAGCGCTCGTACGTCGACACGGCCGGCAGGAGGTCGTTGCGGGTCACCGGGACGATGCCGGGGGTCGTACCGGTGGGCGGGTTTCCGGTCACCTGTTGGGGTGGCCCGTGTTCCGGTTCCTCGTCCGTGGGGAGGCAGACGAACTCGTACCAGCCGGGTGCCAGCACCACGGACGCGGTCCGGGTGGCGCCGGCGCCGAGGTTCTCGGCGTCGAGCACGATGTGCTCGTCCGAGTCGTCCTCCAGGTAGACCTCGAGCCCCTGGATGGAGTTGTTCCACAGGGCGAACGTCTGGGGACCGGCGTCACCGCCCGTCCAGCCCGCGCCGCACACGTCGACGCCGACCGTGACCGGGGTCCCGGCGATCGAGGTGTCCGCGTGGGGGACGTCGACCGCGGGGGCGGCGTCGGGCGTGAGGCTCGCGATCAGCCCGACGACCAGCGCCAGCGTCGTGACGGCCCCGAGGAGCGCCGCCCACAGGCGATGGCCGCCGCGGGTAGGCGGCTGCGCGTCGTCGCCGCCGGCGACACCGCGTCCCGAGCCGTTCCAGAAGTCCACTGCCGCCTGCTCCGTTCGCGACCGTGAGGCCGGCCGCCGGTCGAGTCTGGGAGTGGTCGAAGACCAGCAGGTGCCGTCAACATGGACGATCGGTGAACTGCTGACGAGGTGCGTCCGAGGCATCAGTCTGATACCAGCGGGGGCACCAGGTCGTGGGTGCCTGGCGCTCGACCCGGAGTGCCTACTCCGCCCGCGTGAAGAGGAAGGTCATCCTGCGGCCGGCCCGGTAGTCGCCGACGTGATCGGCGTCCGGGTGTCGGGTCAGCAGTCGCGGCCAGTCCGTACGCCGCTCGAGCCGGTAGCCGTGGCCGGCCGCGAGGTCCGCCAGTGCCGACGGGGTGGGCCGTCCCGTGACGACCGTGTCGCCGAACGAGAACTCGTCGCCGACCGCATTGCCCTGCCGGTGCACGAACTCCTTGCCGACCCTGATCACGGGCTCATCGCCGGGGTGCACCTCGGTGTCGATGACCAGGTGCCTCGCCTGTGTCTGACGCATCCTCGCGAAGAGCTCGTGGTGGCGGAGCGTGTGGTAGAAGAATCCGAGGCAGAAGACGACGTCGATGTCCTCCGGTGGCGCGGCGAGGACCCGGAAGACGTCACCCTCGACGAACTCGAAGGTGCTGGCCTCGAGTCCGCTGCGCTGCATGTTCTCGACCGAGCGAGCGACGAGCTCCGGTCGAGCTTCGATGCCCAGAACGCTGGCGGCACCGCCGTGCAGCGCGGCCGCCGACCACCGGCCGTCGTGGCTGGCAATGTCGAGCACCCGAGCGCCCGCAAGGATCCCCTGGTTCTCCGCGACGATGGCTTCGTGGCGGAGGTTCAACCGCCATTGGAAGGCCGAGGTCTCGCTGCTGTCGTAGAAGTGCGGGAACTCGTCGAAGAAGCCCGGGACAGGCGCCCCGCCGGCTGGTGCCGGACCGCCGGGCTCGTCACCTGTCCCGTCACGGCGCCTGGAGCGAGGCAGTAGGCGATCACGAAGCCCGGTTCGTCGTTTCGCAGACACGGATGCCACCGTAGTCGCTGGCCGCTAGAGGTCCTCGAGCCAGTCCCGCACGAACACGCCCTCGCGGTCGGGGTCGAAAGTGAAGTCCGACTGGTACCACGCCACGGAGAAGCGGCCCTGCTCGCGAGGCACGTCGGGTC
>JAOPXM010000248.1 GCA_025965125.1 Nocardioides sp. | reverse complement strand
CACAGCTGATATTTTTGGCGTAGCGCTTGCCGGCGACTGGATACAGATGTTCTCTAACCTTCATCAAGCCGACCCCTTTCATGGTCGTCCCGCTTTGCTGAAGTCCTTACCCGCCGCCGGTCCGAGTGCTATCGAAACCAACAGAAGGAAGCACTCATGAGGGTCGTAGCTGTCGTCAACCAAAAAGGCGGCGCAGGGAAAACCACCACGGTGATGAATCTTGCCGCCGTTGCTGCACAGAGTTCGAAAGTGCTCGTGGTCGACGCAGACCCGCAAGGATCAGTCACCATGTGGGCCACGAATGCAGAGGAACTCCCCGAAAAGGAACAACTTCAATTCGATGTAGCGACCGAAACGGACCCCGAAGCGCTCAAGCAAATGCGCGATCTCGACTACGACACGGTCTTCGTCGATACCCCGGGTAACTTGGAAAATACCAAAGTGCTCCAAGCGATCGTCGGCCAGTGCGACTTCATCGTGATGCCCACAGAGGCAACCCCGTTGGCACTCCTGCCCTTGGTTTATACGTTCGAGAAGATCGTCCAGCCCTTCGGCCTGGACTACAGGGTTGTAATCACGAAGGCCGATTCACGGTCCCCGCAAGATGCACTGGACGCCCAGGAGATGCTGCGGGAGCAAGGGATCCTTGTATGCAACGCACTTGTCCGCGCATACAAAGCTCATGAGCGGGCGCCAATGTACGGGACAGTAGTCACGTCCTACGAGAAAACACGCAATTCCGAGAAAGCAACCATGGATTATAAGGACGTCGCCCTGGAGCTGTTCAGTCTCTGGGCCAAGACAGGGAAGGGATGACCTCGATGGCGCTCAAAGGTGGATTCAAGAACTTTGCTAACCAGACGCGGGAGATCAAGGAGGCCCCTCCGATTGATTTGGGCGCCGACGCCCCTTCCCTGCACATAGTCCACGAGGCGGTAGCTCTGCCTGGGGACTCGAAGTCCCAACCAACAACGCCGCTGGCTGCGACTGTGCCAGTTGCCGAGCTTGCACGGGGAGAGACAGATGGGGGAGCGGAACCTGCGGCTGCTTCCAAGCTTGAAGAGGCGCGCGAGAAGCCCTCAGCCCTCAAGACCGGATCTGGGGCCATCGAGCCCGTAGTTGCGAACCACACCCATTACACGGAACTGGTTCGCAAGGAACTTCGGCTGCACGCCGACCAGGCAGACGAGCTGACCGTGCTGGCCTCCAAGGTCCAGCGCTCCCGTAAGGAGAAGGGGGAGCGGATTACTGATAACACCTTGATCCGTGTGGCTGTGGATCTGCTACTCCAGCGCCAGAAGGAGCTCGTCGGTTCCACAGAAAATGAGCTCCGGGTTGCCCTGGGCCTAGCGCCGCGCGCCTGAATTGTTGGCATGAAGCCCCGGTCTCGGTTCATGCAGCTAGTCCCGGTTCATGCAGCTAGCCAGGCTTGGCCGTATCTTGTCGCGGACAAGCGGGAGAGTAGTGAGCTCACGGAGTCCGAAACTAGCAGAGTTACGAATAATAAATGCCTGTCAGTAACAGAGTGCCGGACTAACAGAGTTAACCACGGTCTGCTCCTCCTGCTCACGTGAAGGAAAGGTCTTAGAGGCCCTACTCATCCGGTGAGGCCGCGAAATCCTCCGTTGGGCTTTTCTTCGCCGGGTGGAGTTCAGCGACGGTGTTAACGCTCCTCACCTGCCATTCTTTCCGCAAATCCGCTCAACGCAGCAGCGGTACAGGCCAGGCTTTGCCGTACCCTGCCGCGGAGGACTGGGGGAGCAGGGGAGTAGTGACCTCACGGAGTCCGAAACTGACAGAGTTAGGGACATTAGTGTCCATCAGCACCAGAGTGCCGGACTAACAGAGTTTAATGCTGATTGCTCATCCTGCTCAGGTAAAGGCGATGGCTGCGAGGGCCCACTCATCCGGCGGCCCCTCGAAAGCCTCCCAAGGATAGTCCTCACCGGGGGAGAGCAGCTCGGCGACGGTGTTGACGTTCTTCGACAGCCATTCTTTCCACAGGATGCGTTCGATCCGGTATTTGTGCAGCTGCGCCGCGACGGCTTCCATGACACCGAAGTGCTCGGCCAATTCCTTCAGCGACGTCGTGGCCACCACCGCCCAGGCCCGTGTCTTGTCCCGGGTCACCATGTCCCAGGCAGCCAACACCTCGAGGCTTTCACCGACTGCAGTGCGGGAAAGCCTCGTCAGTTGCACCAGTTCCGCGGTAGTCAGCCCGGGGGAGTGCTCCAGTGCCTCGTAGACGAAGGCCGCCGGCAGACCGAGTTCCCGGAACACCGGCCGCAGGGCGTGGATCTTGCCCTTGCGCCAGGACAGGTCTTCAGCCGTCACCTTCACCCCTTCAGGCACCGTCAGCATGTAGAGATCTCCCTTGGTTCCCCGGCCCTGCTCGACCAGGGTCACCAACGGATCATTCTCGGCGCGCAGGGCCCGCAGGTGTGTACCGACCGTCGTGTGGTCCAGGCCTGTCGCCACCGCAAGAGACCGGTCGCCGAATTCAATGAACCGGGACCCTGTCATGTGGGCTGCCTCCCCCAGCGCCCGCAGCACCATCCTCCTGGCCAGCCCTGTCCTGGAATCTGCATACCCGGGTTCTTTTAGCCTCAGCGCGTTTCGCCAGGTCCGGATGAACCGGTGTTCAGCATCAGGATTCGACGAGACCGGATTCCCTTGGATACCGGGGGGCTGTGTATTTGGCTGGCTTGTGGGGGATATACGGGCACTGTTCTTTCCTGCTTTGGATCCGGGGTTTTTGCGCAGGTACTCGACGGCCCTTCTCCAGTCCCGCTTGAGGGCCGGTGCCCGGTGGCGGGAGGCGTAGCGGGCGTAAAAGGACGCCAGCCCAGGCCAGGTCCCCTGCAGCATCCGGCGTTCCACATCGGTCAGCTCCAAGCCGGCGGCCGCAGCACCGGTAAGGATTGCCTGGCGGGCTTCCGACTCGGAGGCATACCGGTTGGCGTCATAGAGCCCGGTCAGGGCCATCTGCGCCATGGCCCGTGACATCCGCCCGGTGAGCTGAAGTCCTTTCGGCGCTTCGGCGGTCTTGGGCGTGGGCGTGTAGGCCTGTTCCAGGCGCAGCGCCCGGACCGCTGCGGTTTCCCCGGCCAGATCGGCGTTCATGGCGGCCCACACTCCGGCGCTGTTCGGCCGGCGGGCAACGTCGTAGGCCATGTTCAGGCTCATCGCGAGTTCCTGGTAGCCGCCGTGCTTGTGCGGGGACCCGGGTGTGCGCATGCAACCGTGTAGGAGGTTCTGGTGCGGGGTCTTGTCCAGGCTCCGGTGGCGGTTGCCCAGAGCCTCGACGAGATCACGCGCTTCAGAGAAGGTCACCCGCTGCTCCAGCGGGATGTAGACGTGACGGCCGCCGTTGGGGGAGTAGTCCTCGATCCACCGGGCCCCGCAATTGTGCAGCCAGGCCTGGACGGCCCTGACATCGGCTTCGACCCGGTCAACGCCGGCTATGGAGGAGTCGAAGTCCAGGAAGATCGCCGCGCAGGTCCCGTCCTTGCCGAAGATACGGACGGCGGCAGGAAAGGTGGGAAGGGCCTCAGTCAGGGCACGCTCATGCTTCTGCGGGTACGACTTTCCGCCGTCCCTGGAGAGACGGACGCGAGGCTGTCCGGCAAGCAGGAGCGCCAGTGCAGCCCAGGCCTCGGCCGGACAGCCTGATGCATGCGGCACGCCCGGACTCTGTGAGTCTGTGCATGCGCGCACCTCGTGGGGTACGATGATGCTATTCCTTTCGAGGGATAGGAAAAGGCCCGGACCGTAAGGCCCGAGTTGATTCTCA
>JAOPXM010000224.1 GCA_025965125.1 Nocardioides sp. | reverse complement strand
GTCGGCACGACCTCGGCCTCGATGACGCGCCAGAGCATGGAGTACTGCGGCTGGTTCGACACCAGCGAGATCTTCAGCTCGCGGGCCAGTGCGTGCGCCGCCCGGATCTCCTCGGCCCGCCACTCCGAGACCCCGATGTAGAGCGCCTTGCCCTGTCGGACGACGTCGGCGAAGGCCTCCATCGTCTCCTCGAGCGGCGTGTCGTGGTCGTAGCGGTGGGCCTGGTAGAGGTCCACGTAGTCGGTGCCCAGTCGGACGAGGGAGGCGTCGACCGACTCCATGATGTGCTTGCGAGACAGGCCATGGTCGTTGTGCTTGCCCGGCCCCGTCGGCCAGTAGACCTTGGTGAAGATCTCCAGGCCCTCGCGCCGTTCACCCTTGAGGGCCCGGCCCAGCACGCTCTCGGCTGCTGTGTTGGCGTAGACGTCGGCGGTGTCGAACGTCGTGATGCCCTCGTCGAGGGCCCTGCGGACACACGCCGCGGCAGCGTCCTCCTCGACCTGGGACCCGTGCGTGAGCCAGTTGCCGTACGAGATGGCCGAGATCTTCAGACCACTCGCTCCGAGGTTGCGAATCTCCATGGTGCGACTCTAGGGCGTGGGTGTTCGCCGCGTTCTCCCGGCTGCGAGGATGACCCGATGAGCAGTCCCACCGCCGACGTCTCCGTCCGCATCGCCTGGGCGGACGATGCGCCGGCGATTGCCGCGCTCCAGCTCCGCACCTGGCCGGAGATGTACGCCGACATCCTGCCGCCCGAGGCGTTCCCGGCCGGCCCCGACAGCGTGGCGGCCGCGACGGAGGCCTGGCGCAGCAACCTCGCCAAGCCGCCGGACGCCCGCAACCGCGCCCTCGTCGCTCTGGAGCGCAACCGGGTGGTCGGCTTCGCGATCACCTCCCCGGCCTCGGACCCCGACTGTGACCCCGTCGTGGATGCCGAGCTCATGGACCTGACGATCGAGTCGAGCGAACGCGGCAAGGGGCACGGGTCACGGCTGCTCCAGGCGGCCGTCGACACCATGAAGGCCGACAGGTTCACCAGGTCGGTGCTCTGGGCGGTCGCCTCCGACGACGCCCTGCGGGCGTTCCTGATCGATGCCGGCTGGGCGCCGGACACGGCCCATCGCGAGCTCGACCTGGACGGCGAGGGGACCACCCTGGTCAAGCAGATCCGGCTCCACACACAGTTCTCCTGAGGCCGCGCGGGTCGACTTGGATCGTTCACTTGCATTTCGCGGGCAACGGGACACGATGGACTCCGCTGTCGGCGCTTCCCGGTTACGGGATCCGAGGTCCGGCGCCCGAGGGAGAACGTCATGCTGGCTCCGCTGCCCAGGCTCTACCGTGATCTCGTCGTGGTCGCCGCCCTGATCGTCGGTGTGGTTTCCGGCATCTGGATCACCCAGGTGACGTCGGTGTCCCTGGTCGCCGAGGCCGGGGCGCTGCTGGGTGCCCTGGCCGGCATCGTCGCGGCGTACGTGCTGGTGCACGACTTCTCCCACAGCGCCCGTTCGGCCCGCATCGCCCGCCACCGCTGACGTCTCGGCGCTGCCCTAGGGTCGCGGCATGCGCGACCCCGACCAGCTGGCTCTGACGGCGCAGGCGCGGTCCGCGATCGTCCGCGACAGCCTCGCGGTCGGTCTCGCCACCGGGACGTACGGCGTGTCGTTCGGCGCGCTCTCGGTGGCCGCGGGGCTGAGCGTCGGGCAGACCTGTGCCTTGTCGCTCCTGATGTTCACCGGGGCGAGCCAGTTCGCGCTCATCGGGGTGCTGGCGGCAGGCGGCGCCCCACTGTCCGGCGCGCTCACCGCCCTGCTGCTCGGCACCCGCAACACGCTCTACGGGCTGCGGCTTGCCCCGTTGCTCGCCTGGTCCGGGTGGCGCCGCGCGGGAGCCGCCCACCTCCTGATCGACGAGTCGACCGCGATGTCGGTGACGCGCAGCTCCACAGCAGCGGCCAGGGTGGGCTTCCTGACCACCGGGCTGTCGATCTTCGTGCTCTGGAACCTGGCAACCTTCGGCGGAGCCGTGGCCGGTTCCGCGATCGGCGACCCGCGGACCTATGGGCTGGACGCCGCTGTCGGGGGCGCCTTCCTCGCGCTGCTGTGGCCGCGGCTGCACGACGTGCGCGCCCGCATCGTGGCGGTTTCGGCCGCCGCCCTGGCGCTCGGGCTGGTGCCACTGTCACCCGCCGGCGTGCCGGTGCTGGCGGCCGGTGGCATCGCCCTGCTGGCCGGTGTCCTCTGGCGATCCGGTGCGGCGGAGTCCAGACGATGATCTGGACCGCAGTGCTGCTGGCGGCGCTCGGCTGCTACCTGCTCAAGCTCGGAGGGCTGTCCGTGCCGCCGCGGGTCCTCGAACGACCAGTGGTCGAGCGCGTGGCCGACCTGATCCCGGTCGCACTGCTCGCGGCCCTGGTGGCGGTCCAGGTTGTCGGCCGGGGACACGACCTCGTCCTCGACGCCCGTGCCGCGGGACTCGTCGTGGCTGTGGCGCTGCTGCTGCTGCGCGCACCCTTCCTGCTCGTGGTGTTCGGGGCCGCGCTTGCCGCCGCGTTGCTGCGCCTGCTCTGAGGCGCAGCAACGCGGTGGGATCAGGCCGGGGCGCTCGTCGAGCCCACCCCGCCGAGGATCCGGCGTACGTCCGCAGCGGACTCCGCCGCTTCGAGCTCGGCGACCCGGTCACGGTCGACGAAGACCTGGGCGATCCTGCCGAGCAGCGCAAGGTGGTCCTTGCCGGCTCCGGCGACGCCGACCACGAACTTGGTCTCCTTGCCGTTCCAGTCGAGCCCGTCCGGGTAGCGCACGAACGAGATGGCCGAGTGCCTGATTGCCGGCTTGGCCTCGTTGGTGCCGTGCGGGATGGCGAGTCCGTTGCCCATGTGTGTCGACACCGACTTCTCACGTTCGTGCATGGCGTCGACGTACGACGGGTCGACCGCGCCGGACTCCACCAGGAGTCGGCCGGCCTCGGTGATCGCCTCGTCCCTGGTCGTGGCGCGGCCGCGGAGGACGATGGACTCCTCGGCGAGCATCTCGCCCGCACCCTCGTCGTCTTCCGCGACTGCCACCGCGTCGCCACCGGCACCGTTGGTGCGGTGCAGCAGGTCGACGATCTCGTCGTAGCGGGGACTGCCCATGAAGTTGTCGACCGACACGTGGATCGCCGAGCCGGTCCGTTGACGCGCCCGGTCGGTGAGGTCCTGGTGGGTGACGACGAGGTCGTAGCTGTCGGCGAGGTTCGAGATCGCCTTGTTCTCCACCTTGACGTCGCTGAACCCCGCGTCCCGGATCTTGCGCCGGAGCACCGAGGCGCCCATCGCCGAGGAGCCCATGCCCGCGTCGCACGCGAACACGATGGCGTGGATCGGGCCCTCGTGCTCCCGGGTGCCCGAGCCGACCAGCGCCCCCGACACCGACGACTTCTTGCCCTTCATCGCTTCCATGGAGGCAGTGGCGCCCACGAGGTCGCCCTCGTCGTCACCCTTCTCGAGCTTGAGCAGGAAGCTCGCCACCGCGAAGGACACCGCAGCCGCCAGGATCACCGACAGGGTGACCCCGACGAAGCTGCTGGCTGGGGCCGCCAGCCAGACGGCGATGATCGAGCCCGGCGACGCGGGGCTGCGCAGGCCGGTGTCCAGGAGCTGGTTGGTGGCAACGCCGGTCATGCCGCCGAGGATCACGGCCGCGATCAGCTTGGGCTTCATGAGGACGTAGGGGAAGTAGATCTCGTGGATGCCGCCGATGAACTGAATGAGGATCGCACCAGGGGCCGAGGCCTTCGCGGCGCCCTTGCCGAAGAGCGTGAACGCCAGCAGCAGGCCGAGGCCGGGGCCGGGGTTGGCCTCGACGAGGAACAGCAGCGAGTGGCCCTTGTCAGCCGCCTCGTTGATGCCCAGCGGGGTGAAGACACCGTGGTTGATGGCGTTGTTGAGGAAGAGGACCTTGGCGGGCTCGACGAAGATCGAGGCCAGGGGCATCAGGTTGTGGTCGACCAGGAAGTTGACAGCGTGGCCCGCGCCCTTGGAGAACTGCTCCACGAACGGGCCGGCGACCGCATAGCCGAGGACGGCCAGGAGCATCCCCCAGATGCCGGCGGAGAAGTTGTTGACCAGCATCTCGAAGCCGGGCCTGATCTTGTGCTCCCAGACGCTGTCCCACTTGCGCATCGACCAACCGCCCAGCGGGCCCATCACCATCGCGCCCAGGAACATCGGCACGTCCGCGCCTGTGACCGCCCCCATGGTCGCGATCGCGCCGACCACGCCGCCGCGGATGTTGTCTCCGCCGTAGGCCATCCGGCCGCCGGTGTAGCCGATCAGGATCGGCAGCAGGAACCGGATCATCGGGCCGACGATGCCGTCGTGCACACCGTCCCAGCCGCCCAGCGACGAGATGAAGCCGTAGTCGTACTGACCGGGCTCCAGCCCCGGCGCGTAGCCGAAGACCTTGTCGCCGATCAGGGTGATCCACCCGGTCTGGATGACCAGCGCGGTGATCAGGCCCCAGGCGATGAAGGCGCCGATGTTGGGCAGGACCATGTTCGACAAGAACGTGCCGAACTTCTGGACGCGGACCCGTACCGACGTGCGGGGCGCCGGAGTCTGGGCGACTGTTGCCATGCTCATCCCTCCTCGGGAGACCCAGCGATGAGCTGGGCGTGGTGCTCGCTCGCATGCGCCGCCGACAATGTGACGCAAGTCATTGCGAATCTGTGAACGTCTTTATATCGCCTCCCAAAACCGCGAGTCAAGGGCTCAGAGCAACATGTTCACAGATAAAACAAGACAAACGGTGTTACAGTTGGGGAAACTACAGTTACCCGAGAAGGCTTTCGCCCGACCCAGGAGGAGACCATGCAGGCCCTGCGCTTCTACGCCCCCGAGGACGTGCGCCTGGAGGACGTACCGGAGCCCGAGTGCGGCCCCGACGAGGTCAAGCTCAAGGTGAAGAACTGCTCGACGTGCGGCACCGACGTCAAGATCTTCCACAACGGCCACCAGAACCTCACCCCGCCGCGCACCATCGGCCACGAGATCGCCGGTGAGGTCGTGGAGGTCGGCGCCGACGTCAATGCGACGTACGGCACGAACTGGCAGCCCGGCGACCGCGCCCAGGTGATCGCAGCGGTCCCGTGCGGCGAGTGCTACGAGTGCAACAAGGGCTGGATGGCGGTCTGCCAGAACCAGACGTCGGTCGGCTACCAGTACGACGGTGGCTTCGCGGAGTACATGATCGTGCCCCGCCAGGTCCTCAAGGTGGACGGCCTGAACCGGATTCCCGACAACGTGGGCTACGACGAGGCGTCCGCCGCCGAGCCGTTCGCCTGCGCGATCAACGCCCAGGAGCTCCTGGACATCGAGGAGGGCGACACCCTGGTCGTGTTCGGGGCCGGCCCCATCGGTTGCATGCACATCCGGATCGCGCGGGGCGTGCACAAGGTCGGCAAGGTCTTCCTCATCGACGTCAACGCCGAACGGCTGAAGATGTCCGCCGACGCCGTTGAGCCCGACGAGGTCATCAACGGTGCCGAGGTCGACGTGGTCGAGCGCGTCATGGAGCTGACCGGAGGCCGTGGCGCCGACGTGATCATCACCGCGACCGCCGCCAACATCACCCAGGAGCAGGCGATCTCGATGGCCGCCCGCAACGGCCGGATCTCGTTCTTCGGCGGGCTGCCGAAGACGAACCCGACCATCACCTGCGATTCCAACGTCGTGCACTACCGCCAGCTGCACATCCACGGGGCCAACGGCTCCGCCCCGGAGCACAACAAGCGGGCGCTGGAGTACATCTCCACCGGGCAGGTGCCGGTCAAGGACCTGATCACCGAGCACATCCCCCTCGCGCGGGCCCTCGAGGCCTTCGACATCGTCGCCAGGGGCGCCGCAATCAAGGTGACTGTCGAGCCCTGAGGACGAGGTGGCCCGTGCCGGTTCCGTCCGGCACGGGCCCGTCCTCAGGCGACGCCGACCGCGCTCCAGGCTGCGGCGACGGTGTTGTACTCGACGGCCTGACCGTAGAGGTCCCTGGCCGCATTGAGGGTGGCGGTCCGGGCCCCGGAGTAGGTCGTCCCCGAGGTCATGTAGACCGTCAACGCCCGGAACCAGATCTTCTCGGCCTTGGCGCGGGTGATCCCCGTGATCGTCGAGCCGTTGCAGGTCGGCGAGTTGTGGGCGGTGCCACCGATGTCCTTGGCGCCGGAGCCCTCGGCCAGCAGGTAGAAGAAGTGGTTGCCGACACCCGACGAGTAGTGGACGTCGAGGTTCTTGGTGTTCGTGCTCCAGCAGTTCGGCGATTGGCCGTCGGCGATCGGGTTGTCCATCCGGCGGAAGCCGGCGTGGTTCTTGAGATCGAACTCCTCACCGATCAGGTAGTCGCCCGGGTCGTTCGGGTTGGCCGCGTAGAACTCGACCATGGTGCCGAAGATGTCGGAGGTGGCCTCGTTGAGACCACCGGACTCGCCGGAGTACGCCAGCTTCGCGGTGTTCTCGGTGACGCCGTGCGACATCTCGTGACCCGCGACGTCCAGCGAGACGAGCGGCCCGTAGTTGACGCCGTCGCCATCGCCGTACGTCATCTTCTTGCCGTCCCAGAAGGCGTTGACGTAGCCGCTGCCGTAGTGGGTGCGGTTGAAGGAGCCCGTGCCGTTGCCGAAGATGCCGTTGCGGCCGTGCACCTGCTTGTAGTAGTCCCACGTCATGTTGGTGCCGTACTGCGCGTCGACCCCGGCCGACTCACGACTGCTCGTGCTGCCGTTGCCGAAGGAGGTGTCCGGGCTGGTGAACAGCGTCCCGGCCTGGCAGCCCGAGCCGAACAGCTGGCAGAGGAGCGAGTCGGCCTTGTTGTTGAGGTCCGTGGTGTACGTGTTGCCGCGCGTGGGGTCCTTGAGCTGGTACGTCGAGCCGCTCTGCGTGAGCTGGAGCGGCACCGTGCCGCTGTACAGCGACTGACCCGACCCGTCGACGGTCTCGATGCCTTCCTCGCGACGAATGACATGACCGTTGCGCGCGTTGACGTAGCTGGCGATTCGGCTGGGAGTGCCGTCCTTGGCGCGACCGATCGTCGTGACCTGCCAGGCGAGGCGCGGGGCCCCGGCGATGGCATCCACCACCAGGTGCGGAGTGCCGACCGTGCGCAGGTGGCGGATCAGGCTCGTCGCCTTGGCCGGCGCCACGGCGCGAACCAGCGCAGCGGCCTGGTCGAGGATCGGCCGCGTGGAGAGGGACAGGGGCGCCTTCAGGGTCTCGCTCACGCCCTTCCAGGCGTTGCCGGAACCGCGGTGGACGACAAGATCTCCGCCGAGGACCGGGAGCCCCCGGTAGGTGCGGACCATCCGGACGTGTGTGCTGCCGTCCTTGTCCCTGATCGTGCCGGTGGGCTTGAATGCCTGGCCGGCGCCGAGCCGGGCAGCACCAGGGTGCTGCTGGAGTGCGGCGACTGCTGTCGTCCCCGCTGCGGGGTGGTTGACGTGGCCGGTAGCACTGGTCGCGCCCGTGGCCTGGGCGCCGAGAGTGCCGGCGGCCAGCACCGCAACGGTGGCGAGCCCCAAAGTTCTTCGCATCGGTTTCCTGTCCTCAGCCGGAACGTCCTGGATCGGACGTCTGTGTGCCGAGCATCGCGGAGGAGGCCGGTATGCGGAATGACCGCTGGTGTGCAGGTTCCTGCAACGCAGGAAGTTGCAAGGGGTTCGAGTCATACCCGCCCGGGTATGACGGCCCTCAGTCCAGATCGAGGAAGTGCTCGAGTCCCACGGTCAGGCCGGGGTGCCTGCCGATGGCCCGCACGCCGGTCAGCACGCCGGGGGTGAACGACGCCCGATCGAGGGAGTCGTGCCGGATCGTCAGGGTCTCCCCCGGCCCGCCCAGCACGACCTCCTGGTGCGCGACGAGCCCGCGGACCCGCAGTGCGTGCACCCGGATCCCGTCGATCTCCGCGCCACGCGCTCCTTCCAACGAGGTGCTGGTCGCGTCGGGGATGGGCGCGCTCCCTGCCTCGCGGCGCGCGGCCGCGATCAGCTCCGCCGTACGGCGGGCCGTGCCGGAGGGAGCGTCGGCCTTGTCCGGGTGGTGCAGCTCGACGATCTCCACCGACTCGTAGAAGGGCGCGGCGACGACGGCGAAGCGCATCATCAGGATCGCGCCGATGGAGAAGTTGGGGGCAATCAGGACCCCGACAGCTGGCGCGTCGGCAAGCCAGCCGCGGAGGGTACCCAGGCGGTCCTCGTCGAAGCCCGTGGTGCCGACGACCGCGTGGATCCCGTGGCCGACGCAGAACTCCAGGTTGGCCATCACCACGTCGGGGTGCGTGAAGTCGATGACGACCTCGACCCCGGACGTCACGAGGTCCTCGATGTGGTCGCCGACGTCGATCACGGCGGCCAGCTCGACGCCGGCTGCCTCCTCGACGGCCCGGCAGACCTCGGAACCCACCCTGCCCCGCGCCCCGAGCACGCCCACCCTGATATCGCTCACGCCGGACAACTTATCGAGGCCCGGCCCCGTTCCACTGCTACGGGCGTGATCCGAGACGGAAGGACACGATGCTCGGTGGTGCGCGAGTGCTGGTCACCACGGTCCCCTCCCGGACACCGGCCGATCTCGGGCGGCTCGTGCTGGGCGCTGCGGACTGACGCGGAGCCTGGGTAGTGGCAGGCTGGGGCCATGGTGTTGCAGACGATCCCGGCGCGGATCCGCTGGGCGGTCGACCTGATGGAGGTTCGCCCCGCCGACCACGTGCTCGAGATCGGCTGCGGAGCGGGTGCGGGTGCCGAGCTGATCTGCAGCCGGCTCGAGACCGGCAAGCTGTTCGCCATCGACCGGTCCGAGTCCGGCGTTGACCGGACCAAGCGTCGCTGCGCACGGTTCCTCGAGTCGGGGCACCTCACCGTGCGCCAGATCGACCTGGCCACGCTGCGGGTGCCGGTCAAGCGCCTGCACAAGGTCTTCGCGTTCAACGTCAACCTGTTCTGGGTGCGCGACTGTGCCGACGAGGTGGCACTGCTGCACGAACGCGTCGTGCCCGGCGGCGCGGTCTACCTCTTCTACGAGGTGAAGTTCCCCGAGGAGATGTCGACGGTGATCGAGAAGGCGTCGAGGTCACTGGCCGATGGCGGGTTCCGGGTCTCGGTTGCGGAGTCGAAGGCGCCCGCGGTCGTGGGCATCATCGGGCGGCGATAGATAATTTCCTTATATCTGCTTGACATTAGATAATTGTCTAATGCATGGTGGTCATCAGGTTCAGACCGAACACCCACCACGGCAGGAGGCGCCATGGCCGTCGTCGTCCTCACCGTCGACCAGCGCGGCAGTCGCTCGGGGACCGACCGGGTGCCTGAGATCCTGGCCGGGCTCGCGACGGTCCCGCTCCTCCGGCCGCTGGAACGCACGGCCGGAGACGAGTTCCAGGGTGTCCTCGACGAGCCCGCGTCGCTCGCGCCGATCGTGGAGGCGCTGCTTCGCCAGGACGCCTGGAAGATCGGCATCGGTGTCGGCGACGTGGAGCTCCCCCTCGCCGACACCACCCGGGCGGGGCGGGGCGAGGCGTTCCTCCACGCCCGCGACGCCGTGACCGCTGCCCGGAACAGCCCGTGGCACCTGCGAGTGGCCGGAGACGACCCCGGCACCCGCGCGCTGGAGACCACGCTGTGGCTGTGGGCCGCCGTGCTCGCCCGGCGTACCAAGGGCGGCTGGGAGGTCGCCGACCTGGTGGACGAAGGCCTGTCCTACGAGGAGGCCGGGCGCCGGCTCGGCATCAGCCAGTCGGCGGTGAGCCAACGTGCCCAGGCGGCCGGGATCGTCGAGACGCGACGCGCCCGAGAGCTGGTCACCCGACTGACCGCAGACCTGCTCGAAAGGGAGCCGACATGAACGCCGACAACGCCGGCCAGCTGGTCCTGGTCCTGCTGGCCTTCGCCACCGCAGCGGCCACCGGTGCGTGGACCCGGGCCGGGCAGCGCATCTGGGCGCCGATCTCCGTGGTGCTGCTCGCTGCCGCCGCAGTCGCGGGAGCCGTGCCCGAGCACGTCCGCGTCGACGGACGAGGGCTGACCACGCTCCTGGTCGCGCTCGCCGGCGTGCTGGCCGTCGCCGGCGGTGGCCCGGTGACCTCACGTGTCTTCGCGATCGTCGACCGCCAGGAGCACACCGCCTCGGCCGCGACCATCGACAGCGCCGGCAAGGTGCTTCGCGGCGGCGCCTGGATCGGCGTGCTCGAACGGGCGGCGGTGTTCGCCTCCCTGGTCGCGGGCTGGCCCGAGGGCCTGGCGATCGTGCTCGCCCTCAAGGGTCTGGGCCGCTACCCGGAGCTGCGCAGCGGGCAGAACACCGGGGCCGCGGAACGCTTCATCATCGGCACGTTCACCAGCGTGCTCTGGGCCGCGGCGTGCGCCGGCGTCGTACGCCTCCTCGTCTGACGCCGACCTGGCTCGGTCAGGCGGGTCCGACGACCGCGAGGATCTCGGGCTGGCCGAAGACCACGGCCGCGATCTCGCGGACCTCCTCGAGGGTGACTCCCTCGATCTTGGCCATCACGTCGTCGATGCTGAGCAGCTCGTCGTAGACCAGCTCGGCCTTGCCGATCCGCGACATCCGGGACCCGGAGTCCTCGAGCCCCAGCACCAACCCACCGCGCAGCTGACCCTTGCCGCGGACCAGCTCCTCCTCGGTGATGCCGTGGGCGGCGACCCGGGAGAGCTCCGTGCGCACGGTCGCGAGGACGTCGTCGAGCTTGCTGGGCAGGCACCCCACCGACACCCCGACCAGGCCCGAGTCGGCGTGATGGCTGGCGAACGAGAAGACGGAGTACGCCAGACCGCGCCGTTCGCGCACCTCCTGGAACAGGCGGCTCGACGTACCCCCACCCAGGGCGGTGTTGAGGACACCCAGCGCAAAGCGACGGTCGTCGCTGCGCGCCAGACCCTTCATCCCCAGAACGACGTTGACCTGCTCGAACGGCCGGGTCGCGGTGACGACGCCCGGGATGACCCGACGGCCGCGACCTGCGGGACGCGGGCGCACCGGTGACTCGTTGCCGGCCAGGAAGCCGTTGCGGGAGAAGGCCCGCCGGGCCTGGCGCACGACGGCCGCGTGGTCGAGGTTGCCCGCCACGGCCAGAACCATGTTCGCGGGGCGGTAGTGCCGCTTGTAGAAGCGGGCGATCTGCGTCCGGTCGAGCGCAGTGATCGACCCGACGGTGCCGGCGATCCCCCGACCCAGCGGTGAGTCGCTGCCCCACGCCTGCTCGGCGAAGAGGTTGTGCACCACGTCGTCGGGGTCGTCGTCGTGCATCGCGATCTCGTCGAGGATCACGTCGCGTTCGGCCTCGACGTCCTCCTCGGTGAGCGTGGAGTTCGTGATCATGTCGCCGATCACGTCGACCGCCAGCGGCAGGTCCTCGTCGAGGACGCGCGCGTGGAAGCAGGTGTACTCCTTGGCGGTGAACGCGTTGAACTCGCCACCGACGGCGTCGAGCGCCACGGAGATGTCGAGCGCCGAGCGCTCGGTGGTGCCCTTGAAGAGCAGGTGCTCGAGAAAGTGCGAGCATCCGTGCAGCGTGGGTGTCTCGTCGCGTGAGCCCACCCCCACCCAGACACCGATGCTGGCCGAGCGGACCCCGGCGAGCTGCTCGGTGATGACCCGCAGGCCGCCGGGCAGGACGGTACGGCGCACGCGCGAGGTCACCTGGCCGTCGGCGTCCTTGACGGTCTGCAGGGTGCGCGTCGTACCCGTCTTCTGGGCCGCCGCGTGCGGGAGATGCGACGACCGGCCAGCAGAAGCCTGCTGACCGGCCGTCACGGTGTTGCGTCGGATCACGGGGAGGTCAGATCTCCTCGGAGGCTTCGGCGTCGGAACCCGAGTCCGCGTCGGCGTCCGCGTCGGCAGAGCCAGCGGCGTCCTCTTCCAGGTACGGGATGAGCGACAGCTTGCCGCGGTCGTCGATCTCCGCGATCTGGACCTGGATCTTCTGACCGACCGAGACGACGTCCTCGACCGCGTCGACCCGCTTGCCGCCGGCCAGGCCACGGAGCTTGCTGATGTGCAGCAGGCCGTCCTTGCCGGGCATCAGCGAGACGAACGCGCCGAAGTTCGTCGTCTTCACGACGGTGCCGAGGTAGCGCTCGCCGATCTCGGGCATTGTCGGGTTCGCGATCTGGTTGACCGCGGCCCGAGCCGCTTCGGCAGCCTCACCGTTCGTGGCACCGATGTAGATCGTGCCGTCGTCCTCGATGGACAGCGACGCGCCGGTGTCGTCCTGGATCTGGTTGATGATCTTGCCCTTCGGACCGATCACCTCGCCGATCTTGTCCACGGGGATCCGGATGGTGATGATCCGCGGGGCGAAGAGCGACATCTCCTCGGGCTCGTCGATGGCCTCAGCCATGACGTCGAGAATCGCGTAGCGGGCGTCCTTGGCCTGGTTCAGCGCCGCACCGAGAACCTCGGCGGGGATGCCGTCGAGCTTGGTGTCGAGCTGGAGCGCCGTGACGAACTCGCGGGTGCCGGCGACCTTGAAGTCCATGTCGCCGAACGCGTCCTCGGCGCCGAGGATGTCGGTGAGCGCGACGTACTCGGTCTTGCCGTCGATCTCGCCCGAGATGAGGCCCATGGCGATGCCGGCCACGGACGCACGGAGCGGGACACCGGCCTGGAGCAGCGACATCGTCGAGGCACAGACCGAGCCCATCGAGGTCGAGCCGTTGGAGCCCATGGCCTCGGAGAGCTGACGGATGGCGTACGGGAACTCCTCACGCGTCGGCAGCACGGGGAGCAGCGCACGGCGCGCAAGCGCCCCGTGACCGACCTCGCGACGCTTCGGCGAACCAACCCGACCGGTCTCACCGGTGGAGAAGGGCGGGAAGACGTACTTGTGCATGTAGCGACGCGACTTCTCCGGGGAGAGCGTGTCGAGCTTCTGCTCGAGCGTGAGCATGTTCAGCGTGGTGACACCCAGGATCTGGGTCTCGCCGCGCTCGAACAGGGCGGAGCCGTGGACGCGCGGGATCACGCCGACCTCGGAGTGCAACGGGCGGATGTCGGCAAGGCCGCGGCCGTCGATGCGGATCTTGTCGCGCAGGACCCGCTCGCGCACGAGCGCCTTGTTCAGCGACCGGAACGCCGCGCCGAGCTCCTTCTCGCGACCCTCGAACTGGCCGGCGAGCTTCTCGAGCAGGTTGGCCTTGATCGAGTCGACCTTGGCCTCGCGCTCCAGCTTGTCGCCGATCGTCATCGCGGCGGCGGTGTCGTCCTTCGCGGCAGCCTCGACGGCGTCGTAGACGTCGTCCTCGTAGTCGAGGAAGACCGGGAAGTCCTGGACCGGCTTCGCGGCTTCCTTGGCGAGCTCGGCCTGGGCCTCGCACAACTGCTTGATGAACGGCTTGGCCGCGTCGAGACCGCCGGCGACGACCTCCTCGGTCGGAGCCTGCACACCGGACTGGACGAGGGTCCAGGTCTGCTCGGTGGCCTCGGCCTCGACCATCATGATCGCGACGTCACCGGTGTCGGTGACCCGCCCGGCGACGACCATGTCGAACACGGCGTTCTCGAGCTGGCTGTGCGACGGGAACGCAACCCACTGACCCTCGATGAGGGCCACGCGGACGCCGCCGACCGGGCCGGAGAACGGCAGGCCGGAAAGCTGGGTGGACAGCGACGCCGCGTTGATCGCGAGCACGTCGTAGGGAGCGTCGGGGTTGAGCGCGAGCACGGTGATGACGACCTGGACCTCGTTGCGCAGGCCCTTCTTGAACGTCGGGCGCAGCGGCCGGTCGATCAGGCGGCAGGTCAGGATCGCGTCCTCGCCCGGGCGGCCTTCGCTACGGAAGAACGAGCCGGGAATCTGGCCCGCGGCGTACATCCGCTCCTCGACGTCGATCGTCAGGGGGAAGAAGTCGAAGTGGTCCTTGTGGTGCTTGCCGGCCGTGGTTGCTGACAGGAGCATCGTGTCGTCGTCGAGGTAGGCGGCGACCGAGCCGGCGGCCTGGCGGGCGAGACGCCCGGTCTCGAAACGGATGGTACGGGTGCCGTGCGAGCCGTTGTCGATCACGGCTTCGGACGTGTGGATGGT
>JAOPXM010000222.1 GCA_025965125.1 Nocardioides sp. | reverse complement strand
GGGTCCGAGGTGGTGGGTGTGGCCCCGCTGCGGGGGTGCCGCGCCATGCGCGACACCCCCGCCCGCGGCTCAGGGTTGCGGCGAACCGGTGGCCCGCCGGGGCGTCACCCCTTGCTCGGGTCCCACCAGCTGTAGCCCTTGAGGAAGGGATCGGGCTCGATCGGCTTCCCGGAGTCCCAGACGATGTCGAACTGGTTGCTCGCGTTGATCTGGCCGATCAGGCCGGTCTTGGCGATGTGGTGGTTCGTGCCGTTGACGGTGACCGTGCCCTCGGGTGCGTCGAAGGTCACGCCACCGGACGCCTTGTTCACCGCGTCGACGCAGAAGGACTTCGCCTTCTCGACCATGCCCTTGTAGAGGTACAGCGAGGTGTAGGCCGCTTCCATCGGGTCCGACGTCACCCGCTTCGCGCCGTACTCCGCCTGGAAGGCCTTGATGAAGGCGGCGTTCGCCGGGCTCTTGACGCTCTCGAAGTAGTTCCAGGCTGCGTACTGCCCGGTGAGGTTCACACCCATGGCGGGGGCCTCCTCCTCGGCGATCGACACCGAGATGATCGGCGACTTGGTCGCGCCGAGGCCGGCCTCGTCGTAGGCCTTGATGAAGCCGACGTTCGACGAGCCGTTGATCGTGTTGAACACGAAGTCGGGCTTCGCCGCGGCGATCTTGGCGACCTGGGTCGTCCAGTTGTCGCTGCTGAGCGGGACGTACTCCTCACCGACGATCTCGATGCCGAGCGTCTTCGCGTACTGCTTGATGATCTTGTTCGCAGTGCGGGGGAAGACGTAGTCGGAGCCGGCGAGGAAGAGCGTCTTCACGCCCTTCGACTTGAGGAAGTCCATGGCCGGGATGATCTGCTGGTTGGTCGTCGCGCCGGTGTAGTAGATGTTCTTCGACGCCTCGAGGCCCTCGTACTGCACCGGGTAGAAGAGGAGCCCGTTGGCGCCTTCGACCACCGGCAGCATCGCCTTGCGGGACGCAGAGGTCCAACCGCCGAACACGGCGGCGACCTTGTCCTCGGTGAGCAGCTTGTTGATCTTCTCGGCGAACACGGTCGGCTCGCTCTGGCCGTCCTCTTCGATGAACTTGATCTGCTTGCCGAGGATGCCGCCGTCGGCGTTGATCTCCTTGGCCGCGAGGCCGAGCGAGTCACGAACGGTCTGCTCGCTGATGGCCATCGCACCCGACGTCGAGTTCAGGAACCCGAGCTTGACGGTGTCGCCGGTGACACAGGTGTCCGAGGAACCGGCCGTGGTCTTCGACGAGCTGTCCGCGCCGGCGCTGCTGCTGCTCGTGCTGTCGCTGCCGCAGGCCGCCGCCGTGAGCGACAGCGCGACGACGACGCCGAGCAGGTACTTCCAACGAGTGCGCTTCATGGTCTCCCTAGGTGCGTTCGGGGGGTGGAGGGAACGCGCCGCACCGTAAGGAGGTGGAATTTCGCAGTCGTCTCCGGGTGATGGACCCGGGGTGACCGTGTGCTGAACCCGGACTGACCGGAAGCTGGAGCCGTTCTGTACGAACCGGCGCTACTCGACCTCTCGGCGCCCTTCGAGGGCCCGGCCCAGGGTCAGCTCGTCGGCGTACTCCAGGTCGCCACCCACGGGCAGGCCGCTGGCGATGCGGGTGACCTTGATCCCGAGGGGCTTGAGCAGGCGGGCCAGGTACATGGCCGTGGCCTCGCCCTCGATGTTCGGGTTGGTGCAGAGGATGACCTCGGTGACGCCCTCGGGGTCGAGCCGGGCCAGCAGCTCCTTCACCTTGAGCTGGTCGGGCCCGATCCCCTCGATGGGGCTGATGGCGCCCTGGAGCACGTGGTAGCGACCCCGGTACTCATGGGTCTTCTCGACGGACACGATGTCCTTCGGCTCCTCGACCACGCAGAGCACGTGGGCCTCGCGGCGCTCGTCGAGGCAGATCCCGCACCTCGGGCCCTCGGACACGTTGAAGCACTGCTCGCAGAAGGCGACCCTGTCCTTCACCTCGGTGATGGCGACGGCCAGGCGCAGGGCGTCCTCGCGCGGCAGCTTCAGGAGGTGGAAGGCGATGCGCTGGGCCGACTTCGGGCCCACGCCCGGCATGCGCCCCAGCTCGTCGATGAGGTCCTGGACCGGACCGGCGTACACCCGCTACCCGAGCAGGCCGCCGAGGCCGCCGCCCAGGCCGCCCCCGATGCCGCCGAGCGCATCCTGCTGGGCGGCCGACACCTTGGCCACGGCATCGTTGATGGCGGCGAGCACCAGGTCCTGGAGCATGTCGACGTCGTCGGGATCGACGGCGTCGGCCCGGATCACCACCGATCGGAACTCCATCCCGCCGGTGACCTCGATGCGGACGGCGCCACCACCGGCGGAGCCCTCGTGCACCTGTTCGGCCGCCTCCGCCTGGGCGGCGAGGAGCTGCTGCTGCATCTGCTGGGCCTGCTGGAGCAGGGCGCTCAGGTCGGGTCCGTCGGCCATGGGCCGAGTGTAGGAGTCAGCCGTCGTCGTCGAGCACCTCGGCGCCCGGGAAGGCGCTGGTGAGGTGGTCGAGGGGGGTCTTCACCTCGGCGGGGGGTGCGTCGCGCAGCTCGCTCATGTCGGGTCGGTCGTCGTCGGGCGGCGGCGCCGCCGGCACCGCGGCGCCGGCCTCCCCCCGGGCCTCGTCCAGCA
>JAOPXM010000221.1 GCA_025965125.1 Nocardioides sp. | reverse complement strand
GGGTGACTCGATCGTCGCCGGTGCGGCCCACGGCCGCGTGCGCGCCTTGATCGACGAGCACGGTGACGAGATCACCGAGGCCTCCCCGGCCCGTCCGGCCATGGTCCTCGGCCTCAGTTCGGTGCCCGGTGCGGGTCAGAACTTCCTTGTCGTCGACGACGACCGGATGGCCCGTCAGATCGCCGAGAAGCGCGAGTCCCGCCAGCGCGCGGCCATGCAGGCCAAGAGCCGCGGACGTCGCACGCTCGAGGACTTCATGGCCTCCATGGAGAAGGGTGCGAGCCAGGAGCTCAACCTGATCCTGAAGGGCGATGTGTCCGGTTCGGTCGAGGCCCTCGAGGACTCGCTGTCCCAGATCGACGTCGGCGAAGAGGTCACCCTCCGGGTCATCGACCGCGGTGTCGGCGCGATCACCGAGACCAACGTCGACCTGGCCGCCGCCTCCGACGCCATCATCATCGGGTTCAACGTCCGGCCCCAGGGCAAGGCGACCGAGATGGCCGACAAGGAAGGTGTCGAGATCCGCTACTACTCGGTCATCTACCAGGCGATCGAGGAGATCGAGGCAGCCCTCAAGGGCATGCTCAAGCCGGTCTACGAGGAGTCCGTCCTCGGACAGGCCGAGATCCGCAACATCTTCCGTTCCTCGAAGATCGGCAACATCGCCGGCTGCATGGTCACCAGTGGCCTGATCCGGCGCGGCGCCAAGGCGCGACTGCTCCGTGATGGCGCTGTCGTGGCCGACAACCTCGACCTTGCCTCGCTGAAGCGGGAGAAGGACGACGCAGCCGAGGTCCGCGAGGGCTTCGAGTGCGGTCTGGTGCTGAAGAACTACCAGAACATCGAGGTCGGCGACATCGTGGAGTCGTTCGAGATGCGCGAGATTCCCAGGGCCTGAGCCCAACCTCAGTCGGCGTGAAGTTCCCGGGCGACCGGAACTTCACGCCGACTAGGCATTTGAGAAGGTAGGAACATGACCAGCCCACGGGTGCGCAAGATCGCCGACCGGATCCACGTGATCGTCGCGGAGATGCTGGAACGCCGGATCAAGGACCCCCGGCTCGGGTTCGTGACCGTGACCGACGTACGTCTCACCGGCGACAGCCAGCAGGCCACGATCTTCTACACGGTTCTCGGAGCCGAGGAGGACATGGTCGCGACCGCCGCGGCACTGGAGTCGGCCAAGGGCGTGCTGCGGGCCGAGGTCGGCAAGCAGCTCGGCATGCGACTGGTGCCGACCCTGACGTTCATCCACGACGCGCTGCCCGAGAGCGCCCGCGCCCTCGACGAGGTGCTGGCCAAGGCCCGCGAGTCGGATCAGCAGGTGGCCGCGGTGCGCGAGGGCGCGACGTACGCCGGCGACGTCGACCCGTACAAGAAGCCCCGCGAGGAACCCGTCGACGAGACGGCCACCGGGGAGCTCGACGAGCCCGCCGCGCCCGACGAGAAGTGACCGCTGAGTCGGGGCTGGTCGTCGTCGACAAGTCCGCGGGGATGACCTCGCACGACGTCGTCGCCCGGGTCCGGAAGCTGGCGGGCACGCGCAAGGTCGGCCATGCCGGCACCCTCGACCCGATGGCGACCGGCGTGCTGGTGCTCGGCATCAACCGGGCCACCCGCCTGCTCGGACACCTGATGCTCACCGAGAAGTCGTACGACGCCACCGTGCGCCTCGGCGTGGCCACCACCACCGACGACGCGGAGGGCGAGGTCACGGTCTCGGCGTCCGCGGCCGGGATCGACGAGCCCACCATCCGAGCGGCGTTCGCGGAGTTCGTGGGCGACATCGAGCAGGTCCCGACCGCGGTGTCGGCCATCAAGGTCGACGGCAAGCGGGCCTACCAGCGGGTGCGTGACGGCGAGGACGTCGAGCTCGCGGCGCGGCCAGTCACCATCCACGCGCTGGAGGTCCACGACGTCCGCCGTGACGGCGAGCACGTGGACGCCGACATCTCGGTGCGGTGCTCCAGCGGCACCTACATCCGCGCCATCGCCCGGGACGCCGGCGCGATGCTGCAGGTCGGGGGTCACCTGACCGCGTTGCGACGCACCGCCGTCGGACCCTACGACCTGTCCTGGGCTCGCACCCTGGAGACGCTCGGCGAGACATTCGACCTGGTACCAATCGCGGATGCGGCCCGGGCCACGTTCCCCGGCCGCGATCTCGACGAGACCCAGGCAGCGGACGTCCGCGTCGGCCGGGCGCTCGACGTCGACCTCGACGCACTGACCGCGGTCTTCGCTCCGGACGGCGAGTTCCTTGCCCTCTACGAGCCGCGCGACGGGGTGGCCAGGGCAACCGCCGTCTTCGTCTAGCCACCCCCGGCAGCCGGAGCCGGCAGCCGCGCCGGTCGCCAGTAGGGTTCTTGCGTGCAGATCTGGCGTTCCCTCGACGACGTCCCGGCCGACCTCGGCCGCACCGTCGTCGTCATCGGCAACTTCGACGGCGTCCACCTCGGGCACCGTCGGGTGCTGGCCCGGGCGCGACAGGTGGCCGACGAGGGCGGACACACTCTGGTGGCGGTGACCTTCGACCCGCACCCGATGGCGGTCCTCAGGCCCGAGCACGCCCCGACGTCCCTCACCACCATCGAGGTCCGTGCCGAGCTGCTCGGGGAGACCGGCGTCGACGCGGTCCTGGCGCTGCCCTTCGACCGGGACGTCGCCGACTGGACGCCCGAGCAGTTCGTGGAGCGGATCCTCGTCGATGAGCTGCACGCCGCGTGCGTCGTCGTCGGCGCCAACTTCCGTTTCGGTCACCGCGCCGCCGGGGACGTGGCGACGCTGCTCGACGAGGGCGCCCGCCTGGGCTTCACCGCGGAGGGGATCCCGCTCGACGGCGGACCCCAGGTCTGGTCGTCGACGTACGTCCGCACCTGCCTGGCGGCCGGCGACGTGGCCGGCGCGGCGGAGGCGCTCGGGCGCCCGTTTGCCGTGCGTGGGGTCGTCGTACGTGGTGAGCAGCGGGGCCGCGAGCTCGGCTTCCCCACCGCGAACGTGCCGACCGACCAGATGGCCACAGCTGGCCTCCCCGACGGCGTGTACGCCGGCTGGCTGCGGCGACTCGACACCGGGGAGGTCTATCCCGCCGCGATCAGCGTCGGCACCAACCCGACGTTCGACGGGGTCCGTGAGCGTCGGGTCGAGAGCTATGTGCTCGACCGCACCGATCTCGAGCTGTACGGCGTGGAGGTCGAGGTCTCCTTCGTGGAACGGCTGCGGGGCATGGTGGCCTTCGAGTCGGTCGACAAGCTCGTCGATCAGATGAACGACGACGTCCGTCGAGCCCGGGAGCTGCTGGGTGCCTGAGCTCGAGCCGGTCGCTGCGGCAGAGGCCTGGTTCCTGCGCCACGGCCTGCCCTACTTCGTCGACGACGTCCGGGCGGACGTCCTGTCCCGGCTCGGGCGCGCCCGGGTCATCGGCGTGCTCGGCGTGGGAGCAGTCCTCGGAAGCGCGTCCGGTCTGGGCGTCGGGTTGTGGAGCGGCGCGGTGTCGCTGGGGGTGGTCACCGGAGTGAGCGTCCTGCTCCTGTGGTTCCTGACCTACGCCCTGCACTCGCTGAAGGCCTGGGTGATCGCCCGGTGGGCGCTGCGCAGGGCCTTCGGCAGCCTCGGCCTCCTCCTGCCCCTGGCCACCCGGGCGCTGCCGATGCTGCTGCTGTTCATCACGTTCCTGTTCATCAACACCGAGGTGTGGCAGGTGGCCTCGGCCCTGCACGGCGGGGTGCTCTGGGGCTCGGTGCTGTTCTTCGCGCTTGCGGCCTTCGGCTTCCTCGTGCCCCGGCTGGTGGAGGAGCTCGACCAGTTCGACGACTCGATCCATGCCGACGACCTGCTCACCGCCTCGCGGGGCACGCCGCTGGAGGCCGCGGCGCAGGACCTGGTCGACGGCGACGTCGATCTGCCCGATGAAGCCCAGGTGACCGGTCTGCAGATGGTCAACCTGGTCATCGTGCTGGTTGTCGCTCAGGCGGTGCAGGTGCTGTTGCTGTCCCTTGCGGTCTTCGCGTTCTTCATGATCTTCGGTGCGGTGGCCATCCAGGACTCGGTCATCCAGACATGGATCGGGAACCCGCACAACGACGTGCCCCACTACCCGTTCGGCGTCCATCTCTTCAGCATCGAGCTGATCCGGGTCTCGACGTTCCTGGCCGGCTTCTCCGGGCTCTACTTCACGGTCGTGGCCATCACCGACGAGCTCTACCGCAGGGAGTTCTTCACGGTGATCATGAACGAGCTCGAGCGTGCCGTCGGAGCCCGCGTGGTCTACCGCGAGCTCCGACGTCGACTGCTGGCGTCGGGCTAGTCCTTCGGCGTAGCGGGTCTCGACACGCGGTCGGAATCAGGCGTCGAGGTCCTTCTCGACGAGCGCTGCGATCGCGTCCACGTCGGCCTCGTTGTCGCCGGACACCTCGACGGTGGCACCCTTCTCGGCGCCCAGGGTCATGATCATCAGCGCCGACGCCGCGTCGACCGGGTCGTCGCCGGGGACGGCCAGGTAGACGTCGGAGTCGAGGTCTCCTGCTGCCTCGGCGATGATCGCGGCGGGACGGGCGTGCAGGCCGACGGCTGAGCCGACGACGACGGACTTGCTGGGCATGGTTCTCCTTTGGTGGGCGTGGTCGAGCGGGTCAGGATCAGACGGTGACGAGGTCGTTGTCGCGTTGACCGACGGACTTGAGGGCGATGACCGCCAGGCAACCGACGAGCACACCGGCCACGAGCGCGATGAAGTATCCCGCGATCCCGTCGACTGCGAACAGCACGAAGATGCCACCGTGCGGGGCACGGACGCTCACGTCGAGGGCCTCGGACACGCCACCGGTCACCGCGCTGCCCAGCATGATCGCCGGGATGACGCGCAGCGGGTCCGCGGCGGCGAACGGGATCGCGCCCTCGGTGATGAACGATGCGCCCAGCAGCCAGCCGGCCTTGCCGTTCTCGCGCTCAGCGACCGTGAACAGCCCGGGGCGTAGGACCGTCGCCAGGGCGAGCGCGATCGGCGGGACCATGCCGGCCAGCATCACCGCGGCCATGATCTTCAGCTCGGGAGCATTGGTTGCTGCGGCCGCGCTGCCGACGCCGGCGGCCGCGAAGCTGTAGGCGACCTTGTTCAGCGGCCCGCCCATGTCGAAGGCCATCATCAGGCCGAGGATGATGCCGAGGAGCACGGCGCTGCTGCCGCTCATCGAGTTCAACCCGTCGGTGAGCTGGCCCATCAGCCAGCTGATCGGCTTGCCGAGGATCACGAGCATCACCAGTCCGGCGAGGATCGAGGTGAGCAGCGGGATGACGAGCACGGGCATCAGGCCCCGCGCCCACGAGGGCACCTTCCAGCTCGCGATCCAGTGCGCGATCACCCCGGCCAGGACGCCGCCGAGGATGGCGCCGATGAAGCCGGTCACCGGCATGTCGACAGGGTTGGCGTCGCTCGTGTGCACCGCGAACAGGTTGGCCGCCAGGCCACCCATCACGAAGCCGGGGGCGATGCCGGGCCGGTCGGCGATGGCGTAGGCGATGTAGCCCGCCAGCGCCGGGATGAACAGCGTGAACGAGGTCTTGCCGATGATGAAGAACAGGGCACCGATGTAGGCCGTCAGGCCCGAGCCGAAGAGCGCGTGGTCGAGCCCCAGCGCGGACGGGTCCGGCAGGTTGAACAGGGTGTTGTTCACCGCGATGTCACCGTAGGGGCCGACGATCTCGTATCCACCGAGCAGGAAGCTCAGGGCGATCAACAGGCCGCCAGCGGCGACGAACGGGATCATGTAGGAGACGCCGGTCATCAGCACGCGCCGGGTGCGACCACCCCAGGACTCGTTGGCCCCGCCGCCGCCCTCGCCACCGGTCAGCGTGCCCTCGACGCGTGGGGCGTTCGGGTCGTCGGCGTACCGCAGTGCCTCGGCGATCATGGCGTCGCCCTCGGCGATCGGGCGTTTGACGCTGGACGAGACCACGGGCTTGCCGGCGAAGCGGCCCCGGTCGCGCACGCCCACGTCGACGGCGAAGATCACCGCATCCGCCCTGGCGATGACATCGGGGGCCAGGGGGGTCGACCCGGCCGAGCCCTGGGTCTCGACCTGGATGTCGACGCCCGCGCGCTCCGCGGCTTCCTCGAGGGCCTCGGCCGCCATGTAGGTGTGGGCGATGCCGGTCGGGCAGGCGGTCACCCCTACCAGGCTGCGACGCGGGCCGGCCTCGTCCGCGGGGGGCGACGCCGGGGTCGGGGAGGGCGCCGCGGGGGCAGCTGCGGGCGCGACGCCCGACGGGGCCTCACCCACGGCCTCGAGGATGAGCGCCACGACCTGGGCCGGGTTGCCGGCCGCCCTCAGCGAGTCGGTGAAGCTGGCCTTGACCAGCGCCCGGGCGAGTTTGGTGAGGATCTGCAGGTGCGTGGCGTCCCCGCCCGCCGGGGCCGTGATCAGGAACGCGAGGTCCGCAGGACCGTCCTTGGCGCCGAAGTCCACTCCGGGGGACAGGCGCGCGAAGGCCAGCGTCGGCTCGGAGACGCCGGCGGTCCGGCAGTGGGGGATGGCGATTCCGCCGGGCAGGCCCGTCGCGGACGTTGCCTCGCGGGCGAGCGCGTCTTCGACGATCTGGTCGACGTTGCTGGATCGACCGGCGGCGCCGATCACGTCGGCGAGGGACCGGATCACGTCGTCCTTGGTGGAGCCGAGGGCGACATCGAGCCGGACGAGGTCGGTGGTGATGAGGTCGGGCATGGTCAGCCTCCTGGGGTGAGGACGAGGTCGCGGACGCCGACGAGGTCGGGGCGTACCTGCGATGGGTGGGGGACGGTGGTGCCGGGAAGGCCGGCAGCCGCGCTGCCGTAGGCAACAGCCAGCGCGAGTCGTTGGGCGGGACCCTGAAGCTTGATGTCCCCGAGGAGGTAGCCGAAGAGGCTCGAGTCGCCGGCGCCGACCGTGCTCACGACCGTGGTGGGTGGCGGCGTCGCGTGCCACGCTCCGGCCGCGGTGACGAGTACTGCTCCGTTCGGACCGAGCGTGACGAGCACGTTCTCCACGCCCCCGTCGATGAGGGTCCGGGCGGCGCCGGCCGCCGCGACGGGATCCGACTCCAGCTCGGCGGCGTCGCCGCCGGTGAACGAGGCCAGCTCGTCGCCGTTGGGTTTCATCAGGTGCGGGGCGCTCGCCGGCAGGCGCTCGACCAGGGCCCGCAACGGCTCATCACTGGTGTCGACGGCGAGCTTCGCGCCCGTGTCGCGCAGCGCGGCCACCAGGTCGGCGTACCACCCGGCCGGTGCGCCCGGCGGCAGCGAGCCGGCGAGCACGATCCAGTCCGCCGACGCCGCCCTGCGGCGCAGCGAGGCAGCCAGCGCATCCAGCACCTCGGGAGTCGCGGTCGGCCCGGGGCTGTTCAGCTTGGTGGTCGTGCCGTCGGGCTCGCTGATCGTGATGTTCACGCGTAGCACGCCGGCGTGCTCGACCGGTCGGCAGTCGATGCCGGACGAGAGCAGCTCGAGCACGAACGGATCGTCCTTGGGGGCCGGGAGCACCGCGATCGAGGGAATGCCGGCCGCCACCGAGGCGCGCGAGATGTTGACGCCCTTGCCCCCGGCCTGAGACAGGACCGACTCGGCACGCTGGACGGCCCCGCGCTCGAGTGGTGCGGACAGGGTGACCGTCCGGTCGTGGCTGGGATTGGGGGTGAGGGTCACGATCACGCGGTCACCACCTCGACGCCCGCCGCGACGATCTCCGAGCGGTCCGGCTCGGCGACCCCGTCGTCGGTGACGAGCACGTCGACCTCGGCCAGCGTCGCGAACCGCATCAGCGACTCCTCGCCCATCTTGCTGGCGTCCGCGAGCACGACCACCTGACGGCCGGCACCGACCATGGCCCGCTTGGTGGCGGCCTCGTCGCGGTCCGGGGTCGACAGTCCGTGCGCCACGGACAGGCCGTTGGTGCCGAGGAACACCACGTCCGCCCGGATCTGGCCCAGGGCGTTGACGGTGTCCGACCCGACCGCGGCCTGGGTGGTCATCCGGACCCGTCCGGGCAACAGGTGCAGCTCGATCTGGGGGTGGTTGGCCAGCCGTGCCGCGATGGGTACGGCGTGGGTGAACACGATCAACCGGTGGTCGCGGGGGAGCAGGCTGGCCAGCCGCGACGTGGTCGACCCGGCATCAAGGATGACGGTGGAGCCTGGTGGCGGAAGCAGGTCGACGGCGGCCCGGGCGATCCGATCCTTCTCGGCGGTGTTGGCCGAGTCTCTCTCGAGGAGGCCGGACTCGATCACCGAGAGGCTGTTCGCCGGGACCACGCCGCCGTGGACGCGCCGGACCAGTCCCAGCCGCTCGAGGGTGGACAGGTCGCGTCGCACCGTCTCGGTCGTGACGTCGTACTGCTCCGCGAGTACGCTCACCGAGAGGCGTCCGCGCTCGGCGACGAGTTGAGCCATCGCCTGCTGGCGCTCCTCGGCGTACATGCTCACGGGTCCCCTCCACGGTTGCGATCTGTGTACATGTTGTTTTAGCCCCGTTTGTGTTGACTGTCAAGCGGATCGGTCGTTTACTTGTGGCCATGGTCACTGACAACGAGTCGTCCACGGCGATCGCGCCGGCCCCGATCCTGACCGGGACCCCGGTGGTGCCGGGCGTGGCCTTCGGACCCGCGCTGATCGCCCGCAACGAGGTCTCTCCCGAAGCGGTTGCGCGCTTCGGGGCCGGCGGGTTCGCGGACGAGGACGCCGCTCTGGCGGCGTACGACGAAGCAGCCGGAGGTGTCGCCGACGGGTTCCAGCGCCGCGCCGACAAGGCGTCCGGGGCCGCGGCCGAGGTGCTGACCGCGAGCGCCGGGCTGGCCCGGGACAAGGGCCTGCGATCGGCCGTCCGCAAGCACCTGCGCTCCGGGGACGACCTGCTGGCATCGGTGGCCGCTGCGGTCGAGCAGTTCGTCGGCGTCTTCACCCAGATGGGCGGCCTGATGGCCGAGCGGGCCACCGACCTGCGCGACATCGAGCTCAGGGTCGTCGCCCACCTGGTGGGGGAGCCCGAGCCGGGTGTCCCGACCCCGCGCACGCCGTCGGTCCTGGTGGCCGCGGACCTCGCACCGTCGGACACCGCGGGCCTCGATCCCGCGCTCGTCGTCGGCCTCGTCACCGAACGCGGCGGACCGACCAGCCACACCGCGATCATCGCGCGCCAGCTCGGCATCCCCTGCGTGGTCGGCACCGCGGGGGCCCTGACCATCGAGGCCGGCACCCCGCTCCTGGTCGACGGGGTGGCCGGCACTGTCGAGCTGCACCCGGACGAGGACGTGGCACGCGAGCGGGTGCGTGTCGACCAGGCGACCCGGGCCGCGCTCGAGGAGTGGGCCGGCCCCGGAGAGACGGCCGACGGCACCCGGATCAAGATCCTCGCCAACGTCGCCGACGGTGACTCGGCCGCTTCCTCGTCGACCGCACCGGTCGAGGGGGTCGGCCTGTTCCGCACCGAGCTCTGCTTCCTCAACCGCCAGGACGAGCCCTCGGTCGACGAGCAGACCGATATCTACGCCCGCGTGCTCTCGGCATTCGGCGATGGTCGGTACGTCGT
>JAOPXM010000212.1 GCA_025965125.1 Nocardioides sp. | reverse complement strand
TTGCCGCCGGCGGCGTTGAGGCCGAGCGCAGCGCCCTTCTTGGACGAGGGGTAGAAGAAGTTGATGTTCGCCATCGAGGAGGCGAAGTTGCCGCCGCCGAGGCCGGCCGTGGCCGCGATGAGGCAGAACGCCCAGTACGGGGTGCTTGCATTGGTCACCGCGTAGGCGAACCCCAGGGTCGGGACCAGCAGCAAGGCAGCGCTGGCCATCGTCCAGTTGCGCCCGCCGAACCTCGGCACCGCGAGCGTGTAGGGGACGCGCAGCAGCGATCCGACAAGGTTCGGGATGGCGACCAGGAAGAAGAGCTGCTGCGGCGTGAACTCGAAGCCCTGAGCCAGCAGGAACGCCGAGCTGACGCTCCAGATCAGCCAGACGGAGAAGCCGAGGTGCTCGGCGAAGATCGACCAGATCAGGTTGCGGCGGGCGATCGGGGCGCCGGTCTCGGCCCAGAACTCCTCGTCCTCGGGCCGCCAGTCGTCGATCCACTTTCCGGTCCTGCGGGTGGGCGCGACGGCGGACTCGTCGGCTTCCTGGGCTTGGGTGCTGGTGAGGGTCATGACAGGGGCTCCTGTGCGATCGGGGTGACCCCGATCGTGGGCAGCCGAGGTTTCGTCCCGCACAGGACGGAATCTCCGAATCGTCAACTTGTGCTCACGGCCTCACACCTCCGCGACCGCTCGTCGCGCGTTTCCGACCGCTCAGCGACCGTGACGCCCCGCTGGGCGAAGGATGCGGGCGCACCCCTGATGCCGGGGCACCGGACGCTCCTACGGTGACGGCGATCACACCTTCGTGAAAGGGGTCCGCCCGTGGAATCCGACGTACATCCCCCCGAACCGACACACAGACAGGCAGCACGACACGACCCCGTCTACGACCGACTCGCGGCCGTGCCGGAGTTCACCGAGCTGCGACGCCTCTACCGGGGCTTCGTCTTCCCGGCCACCGTCGCCTTCTTGTCCTGGTACCTCCTGTACGTCGTCATGTCGAACTGGGCGACCGGCTTCATGGACACGAAGGTGGTCGGCAACATCAACGTGGCCCTGGTCTTCGGGCTCCTGCAGTTCCTGACGACGTTCCTGCTCGCCTGGCTGTACAGCCGCTTCAGCACCGCCCGGCTGGACCCGCTGGCCCGACAGCTCAACGCGGAGTACGACGCCACCGTCGCCGACTCCGACGGAAGGAGGCACTGACATGCAGGACCACCAGTTCCTCACGACCACCCTGTTCCTCTCGGTGGTCGCCCTGACCGTGGGCATCACGTTCTGGGCCAGCCGCCAGAACACCGGCAGCGACGCGTTCTATGCCGGCGGGCGTTCGTTCTCCCCCGTGCAGAACGGTCTGGCCATCGGTGGCGACTACATGTCCGCTGCCTCGTTCCTCGGCATCTCGGGTGCCATCGCGCTGTCCGGCTACGACGGGTTCCTCTACTCGATCGGCTTCCTGGTCGCCTGGCTCGTCGCGCTCCTGCTCGTCGCCGAGATGCTGCGCAACTCCGGGCGCTACACGATGGCCGACCAGCTCGCCTTCCGGATGAAGCAGACGCCGGTGCGGATGGCCGCCGCCACGTCCACCGTGGTCGTCTCGATCTTCTATCTCCTGGCCCAGATGGTCGGCGCCGGCACGCTCGTCGCACTGCTGCTCGACGTCAACAGCCAGGCGATCAAGAACCTCACGATCCTCGGTGTCGGCATCCTGATGATCTTCTACGTCACCGTCGGTGGCATGAAGGGCACGACCTGGGTGCAGATCGTCAAGGCCGTGCTCCTGATGGCAGGCTCCGCCCTGATCGTGGTGCTGGTGCTGGCGAAGTTCAACTTCAACCTCTCCGACCTTCTCGGCACGGCTGCCAGCAACTCCGGCAAGGGCCAGGCGTTCCTCGAGCCGGGGCTGAAGTACGGCGTGACGACGACCAGCAAGATCGACTTCCTGTCGCTCGGCATCGCCCTGGTCCTCGGCACCGCCGGACTGCCACACATCCTGATCCGCTTCTACACGGTGCCGACGTCTCGCGATGCCCGGAAGTCGGTGCTCTGGGCGATCGGCCTGATCGGCGTCTTCTACCTGTTCACGCTGGTCCTCGGCTTCGGTGCCGCGGCCCTGCTGAAGGGTGACAAGGCCGCCGAGGTCGCCACCAGCAAGGGCAACCTGGCCTCGCCCCTGCTTGCCGAGGCCGTGGGAGGTGGTGCCGGTTCGACAGGCGGCGCCGTGCTGCTCGCGGTCATCGCGGCGGTGGCCTTCGCGACCATCCTGGCGGTGGTCGCCGGGCTGACGTTGACGTCGTCGGCCTCGGTCGCGCACGACATCTACAACAACGTGATCAAGAAGGGTCAGGCCACCGAGAAGGACGAGATCAAGGTGACCCGGATCGCGGCCGGCGCCATCGGCCTGGTCGCCATCCTGCTTGCCATCCCCGCCCAGAACCTCAACATCGCGTTCCTGGTGGCGTTGGCGTTCGCGGTCGCCGCGTCGGCCAACCTGCCGGCGATCGTCTACAACATGTTCTGGCGGCGCTTCAACACCCGCGGGGCAACGTGGGGCATCTACGGCGGCCTGGTCTCGTCGCTGACCCTGGTCCTGTTCTCGCCGGTCATGTCCGGCAAGGGCGAGATCGACGGCGTCAACCAGAGCCTGTTGCCCACGAGCATCGACATCTCGTGGTTCCCGCTCGAGAACCCCGGCATCGTGTCGATCCCGCTGGGCTTCCTGTTCGGGTTCCTCGGGACGATGAGCAAGCGTGAGCCCGAGGCCGAGGACCGCTTCACCGAGCTCGAGGTGCGGGCGCTCACTGGCGCCGGGTCCGAGCAGGCGGTCGTGCACTGAGCCAGCCGGGCGACAGGTCAACGAGGCAGGCGTCGGGTGACCCCGAAGGGGATCGTCACCCGGCGCTTGCCGCCGCCACCGGGGCACGTCCTAATGTGGCAGCAGCCGCACCGCACACCATCTGGGAGAGATCGTGAGTGAAGAGACCCTGTCGAACCTGTCCCGCGAGGACCGGAGCTTCGAGCCACCGGACGCGCTCGCGGCCGACGCCAACCTCAAGGCGGAGGCCTACGACCGCGCGGCCACGGACCGCGAGGCATTCTGGGCGGAGCAGGCCGGACGCCTCGACTGGGAACAGAAGTGGGACCGGGTCCTGGACTGGGACAACCCGCCCTTCGCCAAGTGGTTCGTCGGCGGTCGTCTGAACGCGGCGTACAACTGCGTGGACCGGCACGTCGAGGCCGGCAACGGTGACAAGGTGGCCCTGCACTGGGTCGGCGAGCCCGCCGACGACACCCGCACGATCACGTACGCCGAGCTCAAGGACGAGGTCTGCCGGGCCGCAAACGCGCTGACGTCGCTCGGTGTCGAGGCCGGAGACCGGGTCGCGATCTACCTGCCGATGATCCCCGAGGCGGTGGTCGCGATGCTGGCGTGTGCGCGCATCGGGGCGCCGCACACGGTGGTGTTCGGCGGCTTCTCCTCCGACGCGTTGGCCTCCCGGCTGGCCGACTGCCAGGCCAAGGTCGTCGTCACCTCCGACGGCGGCTACCGGCGCGGGAACGCCTCCGCGCTGAAGCCCGCGGTCGACGAGGCCCGGGCCAAGGCCTCCGAGGGCGGGTTCGACGTGGAGCACGTGCTCGTCGTACGACGCACCGGGCAGGACGTCGACTGGGACGAGTCGGTGGACGTGTGGTGGCACGACGTCGTGGACTCGGCCTCGGCCGAGCACGCGTGCGAGTTCTTCGACGCCGAGCACCCGCTCTACGTCATGTACACGTCCGGCACCACCGGCAGCCCCAAGGGCATCCCGCACACGACGGGCGGCTACCTGACGGGCACGTCCTTCACGCACTGGGCGGTCTTCGACCTCAAGCCGGACACCGACATCTACTGGTGCACCGCCGACATCGGCTGGGTGACCGGACACAGCTACATCGTCTACGGACCACTCGCCAACGGCGCGACCCAGGTGATGTACGAAGGGACCCCGGACTCCCCGGAGAAGGGTCGCTGGTGGCAGATCATCCAGGACTACGGCGTCACGCTCTTCTACACCGCGCCGACCGCGATCCGGACGTTCATGAAGCAGGGCCGCGAGATCCCGGACAAGTTCGACCTGTCGTCGTTGCGCCTGCTGGGGTCCGTGGGTGAGTCGATCAACCCCGAGGCCTACATGTGGTACCGCGAGGTCATCGGCGGCGAGCGGGCACCGATCGTCGACACGTGGTGGCAGACCGAGACCGGCGCGATGATGATCTCGCCGCTGCCGGGCGTGACCGTCGGCAAGCCGGGATCCGCGATGAAGGCACTGCCCGGCATCGAGGCCGACGTCGTGGACGAGGTCGGCGAGTCCGTGCCGAACGGGTCCGGGGGCTACCTCGTCGTCAAGTCGCCGTGGCCCGCGATGCTCCGGACCATCTGGGGCGACGACGAGCGCTTCGTCGACACCTACTGGTCGCGTTTCAAGAAGCAGGGTTGTTACTTTGCCGGTGACGGCGCCAAGCTGGACGACGACGGCGACATCTGGCTGCTCGGCCGGGTCGACGACGACATGAACGTGTCGGGCCACCGCCTGTCCACCACCGAGATCGAGTCCGCGCTGG
>JAOPXM010000208.1 GCA_025965125.1 Nocardioides sp. | reverse complement strand
TAGAACGACAGTGTTCGAGTCCTCGAATAGGCGCGGAATCCTGGATTGTCCCCACCAACTCGGTCAGACTCCTATCAGCGAAGGGGAGTAGTTCCCGGTCGGCCTCAAGTTGCCGGCCGGAGTTGCGTCGACATGCTGGCTGCCGCACAAGCGGCCCGGTGCAACACCTCGTCAACGAGGCGAACGAGACCTTCGGCCATCTGGTAGCCGAAGCGTCCCCTCTGACCTGAGTGAACCTTCGGTTGCGCCGAGACCGAAGGACGACCATTGATGCCTACCTCTGCGAAGGCCAAAATCGCACTCTGCCTGGCCCTGGCGCTGCCCGCCATCACGTTCCGTGTCACGGGGTACTCCCCGAACCCCGTGCTCGACATGTTCATCTTCGGTGGAGCGGTGGTTGCGGCCTCGTTCCTGCTCGCCTGGGGCGCGGAGGCGGCCCAGAAGGACATCTCAGGCGCTCTTGCGATCGCACTGCTCGCGCTCATTGCCGTCCTGCCCGAGTACGCCGTCGACCTCTACTACGCCTTCCGCTCGGGGTCCGACCCGTCCTACGAGCAGTACGCCGCCGCCAACATGACCGGCTCGAACCGGTTGTTGCTCGGCTTCGGTTGGCCGCTCGTGGTCATCGTCGCCCTGCTTGTGGCCCGCAAGGCGCGACGTGCATCCGCCCCCGGGGCGTCCACGACCGACATCGCTATCGCTACCAGGGCCGCAGGCGACGACTTCGTCGACGCCAAAGGTCACTCGCTCAGTTTGGGCAAGGACGTCCGGCTCGATGTCGGGTTCCTGGCAATCCTGGCAATCCTGGCCTTCTCCATCCCCGCCCTCGGCATCATCCCGGTCTGGCTCGGAGTGGTCCTCATCCTCATCTTCGTCATCTACCTGTGGCGTGCCAGCCAGGTCCATGACGAAGGCGAAGAGAAGTTCGTGGGCATGGCCGGACACATCGCAGGGCTGCCACAGCGAACCCGCCGCACCACGGTCGTCCTGCTCTTCACCTGCGCCGCCACCATCATCCTGGCTTCCGCCAAACCGTTCGCTGATGCCCTCGTCCAGTCCGGGTCCTCGCTGGGCATCGACAGCTACTTCTTGGTGCAGTGGTTGGCTCCGTTGGCATCAGAGGCACCCGAGTTCATCGTCGCCCTCCTGTTCGCGCTCCGCGGTATGGGCGCTGCAGCCATCGCCACGTTGATCGCCTCCAAGGTCAACCAGTGGAGCCTGCTGGTGGGGTCGCTGCCGATCGCACACGTCGCCGGCGGCGGGACCGCCGGACTGGACCTCGACGCACGACAGATTGAGGAGTTCGTCCTCACCGCAAGCCAGACCGTCATGGGCGTCGCCATCATCATCGGACTGAGATTCCACCGGTGGTCTGCGCTGGCACTGCTCGCACTTTTCGCGGTCCAGTTCTTCGTCACCGACACCAGCGGGCGTTACGTCCTCAGCGTCTTCCACATCGTCATCGCCGTCGCCGCCCTCTACATCAACCGCAACAACATCCTGCCCACCCTCATAGCACCGTTTCGACGACCGACGCGACCCGAACCCGAATCCCTGCTGGTCTGAACGCACGTTCCGCATTTGCTTTGCCGGTGGCGCGAGGACGCCGCCAAACGTTCATCCAGGTGCTGGCCGTGTGCGGATCGGGGCTCACGCCTCGACCGTGCGTCCAGCGAGCCAGCCAAGGGCAGCACCGTAGATGATGTGCCCTCCGACAGCCATGATCACGGTGGTGGGGTTGAGCGGGAACAGCATCTCCTGGCCGTACGGCGCGGCGACCAGGACGAACAGCAGACCACTGCAGACGAACAGTCCGTACAGGATGCCGATGCGCACGCCGCGCAAGCCCAGCGCGAAGAACGCGACGGCCATGCCTCCGCCGTTGCCGAGGTAGCGCCACAGGTAGCCGAAGGCCCAGGCCGGATGCAGGTGCAGCGCCGTGCCGATGTGCGGGATCGGGTCGACCTGCATGAGGCCCAAGGCGAGGAAGGAGCCCCGGTACACGTCGTACAGCGCGGTCGCAACGATGCCTGTCCCGAGCGCCCGCAGCGCCGTGGATGTCCACTTCGGACGCACGACAAGTACGCCGGCGACCAGTGCCAGGGCGGGCACCAAGAGGTAGCTGGCGAGCTCGCGGAGGCCCGCCACCCCGAAGGCAGCCGCCGCGATCAGCGTGACCGGCAGGAACCCCACCGGGATGAGGGCGAGCCGCGCGGGAGCGTCCGCGCGATCGGTGAGCCAGGGGAACGCCTGCAGGAGGCGACGCCCGGCCGGGCGGCCGGCGGTCGCACCGACCGGGAAGGTGAGGGGGGAGGGCAGAGCGATCTTGACCGACATGGCGGACTCCACTTTCGTGACGGGCTGTCGATCAACAGGAGCGTCCCCGCGGCGCCGAAGTACGTCGTCGCCAGAGCGATCTTTGGTGCCGCGGTCGCGGAGGACGAATTGGAGGCTGGCCTGGCAGCCAAGCCGTGCCTCGATCTAGCGGCGCTGCGCGCCGACAATCGGCGCTGTCGACAAAGCACGACTGAGCCCCACCCCGGGAGGGCTCAGTCGATAGAGGTTAGGAGTCAAGCCATCTCGGGGACATGCAGGTGCGCGTAGGCCAGCTCGTACTCGTGCACCTCGGCGATCTCGCCGCCTGCATCCCTCGCGACCCGGTTGCGCATGTCGTCGGCCGACGAGCGGCTGGCTTCCATCGCGTCGCGGGTCTCCCAGACCGTGGTCGCGCAGCCCTGACCGGATGAACGGTTCACGAGCAGGCTGGCGCTGCAGAATCCGGGGGTCTGCTCGAGCTCGGGAAGGATCCCGACGCGGAACGCCTCCGTCATGGCGTCGAGGTCACCCTTCAGCCAGCTGACGCGGCAGCACTCGCCATGGTGGGTGCGGTGCATGACGGCGATCTCCCATACGTCCACCTGCATGGAGCCGCCGAGGATGTCCCGCCCGCGCTCGCGGATCGGGCGAAGCGATTCATCGCTGGCGCGCATGGTCGCTTCGTTCTCCCAAGAACTGGTTGCGATGCAATGCCCGGTCTCTCGATCGACCACCATCGAGAGGCCGCGGCAGCCCTCGATCTTGTCGAGCTGCGGCCAGGCCTCATCCTTGATGAACGCGATGCCCGCGTCGATGTTGTCGGGCTTCCCCTGGAACGTGCTGGAACGTGCGTACACGGCCCACTCCTCTCTGGGACGGGGGCAGTGCCCAGTCCGGCACCGCCGGTTGATCCCTGCCTACACCCATCGTCTCGAGGGCGCCATAGCCCGCCCTTTGGCCTCCGTTCCGGTCGACCCAGCGCGCACCGGCTCACGTCGCCCGGTCCACGAAGTCTTGACTTCGCCGGGTTGCCTTGGGACGCGATTCCTGGCCGCTGTCCGCATCGAGACGACGGGCTCACGTGAGACGCCTGCGAGCGGATCTGTCCCGGGCATAGCCCCCAAGGCTGCCTCAAATGTCGTTTGATCGTTGCCATTCGGGGTCGACGCTCGATCTGAAAAGGGCCATCCATCGCCGGAGTCGCTCTCCGCTGGTGAGCCGCAGACTCGCGCCAACTGCTGGTCGGGATCCGCACCAAGCTCGAGATCAAGGTGCTCAGGGAGCGGTACGCCGGCTTCGGGCAGACAGGTTTTCATTGCCTGGTTCCGCGGCGACATTGTCGCGGCCCGTGACGCCGCTTTCGACGTCACGACGGGAGTCCTTTGATGACTGACAGCAACAGCAGCGAGTACGGCAAGTCGTACACCGACGCCAACCTCGACCAGTCCATCTGCTGCCAGCATCAGCGGTTGGCCGAGGCCTCGAGGAGTGCCAGTACGAGAAGGCATCGGCCCTGGGCAAGGTGGTGCGGCGCAACGCTTCGGGACGGCCCTCACCGCCGAGGATGTCGCGGGCGAGACGCCGGCCGCCTCCGAGGCGAGCAAGACGACGAGGGCGCGCAAGGCCCCGTAGTCCCAGACCTTCCCTGGCCCCGATCACCGGGGAAGGACGGCGGCTCGCGCGTTTTCAGCGGACGTGGCAGCGCGTGGGCTCGCCGGCACTCTCAGGGCAACTCTTCGCGCGTCACGCAGGTCGGGTCGACGAGCCGCGCCTCGAGCACCTCGACACGGCGCCAGAGTCTCTCGACGGTCTCGAGCAGGACTCGCTGGCTGGCGGCGAGATCGGCGATGTGCCCGGCATTGGTGCCGTCGGCTGTGGCGGGGGCGCTCAGGTCGTCGGTGGGCACGGATCGTCACCATACGGTCAGTTATGGACGCGGGCCAGAGCCGGGTCGGCAGGTCTAGCGCGCGCCTGCGCCGTGAGCCATTACAGCCCCCAGATCGCGGCGGACCGCTCCCGCTCGTCCACACCGAGGTACGCCGCGGTCGTGTTCAGCGATGAGTGCCGCATCAGGTCCTGACATATCCGGATGTGAGCGCCGTTGCGCAGCAGCCGCGTCCCGTACGTCGCGTGCAGTCGGTGGATCGACCCCGACTCGATCCCGATCGAGTGGAAGTGCTTGGCGACGTTTGTTCGAGATCCACGAGGCCGGTTTCCTGGATGGAAACCGACCCCTGACCTGCGGTAATGCTGGTGGGCGATACTGGGTTTGAACCAGTGACCTCTTCCGTGTCAGGGAAGCGCGCTACCACTGCGCCAATCGCCCGTTGCTGTGGCAAGCCACAGCGTGGTGTGAAGTTGTGTGTGAGTGGAGGTGGGTACGGGATTTGAACCCGTGTACACGGATTTGCAGTCCGTTGCCTCGCCTCTCGGCCAACCCACCGTGCTCCTGCATGGAGGTCGGGCCGTGACACTGACCTCTCCGAGCGGACAACGAGACTCGAACTCGCGACCTCAACCTTGGCAAGGTTGCGCTCTACCAACTGAGCTATGTCCGCACGCGCTCCAACTCCCTTGCGGGGGCCGGACGTGCGTGAGAACCCTAGCCGATGCCCTGAGGCTGGCAAAATCCGGGTCGGGGCGGCGTGGCGCCCGTTCTTGAGCCTCGAAATCGGGTGGTGATGGCCTCCTAGAGTGGCCTCATGCGCGCCTGGATCGATGGTCAGTTGCTGCCCGACGCGACCGCCCCCGCGGTGTCGGTGAGCGACCACGGACTGACCGTCGGGGACGGCGTCTTCGAGGCCATCAAGGTGGTCGACGGGCAGCCGTTCGCGCTCACTCTTCACCTGGAGAGGCTGGCCCGATCGGCCCACGGACTCGGCCTGCCGACGCCCGACGATGACGCCGTACGCCGTGGGGTCACCGCCGTGCTCGAGGGGGAGCCGCTCGCCTTGGGACGGATCCGGATCACCTACACCGGCGGCCCGGCCCCCCTCGGCTCCGGACGCGGCGATGCCGAGCCCACGCTCATCGTGGTGGCCGACCGGATGGACCCCTGGCCGGCCACGACCACGGTCGCGATCGTCGAGTGGCCGCGCAACGAACGAGGGGCGCTCGCCGGCCTCAAGACGACGTCGTACGCCGAGAACGTCGTCGCCCTCGCGGACGCCAGGTCCCGCGGGGCGAGTGAGGCGATCTTCGCGAACCTGGCGGGCCACCTGTGCGAGGGCACCGGGTCGAACGTCTTCTACGTGGTCGCTGGCGAGCTGCGGACGCCGACGCTGGCCAGTGGGTGCCTGGCCGGGGTGACGCGCGGGCTCATCCTGGAGTGGTTCGGAGGCCGTGAGGTGGACGAGCCGATCGAGGTCGTCCGTGGAGCGAGTGAGGTGTTCCTCGCCTCGACGACGCGCGACGTCCAGGGGGTCAGCCGCTGGGACGGCGTCGACCTGCCGGCGCCGGGTCCGGTCACGACGGCGGCGACGGCATGCTGGCGCGATCGCGAGCCGGAGCTACTCGGTCGCTGAACCACCGAGGATCGAGGCGACCAGGGCATCGACGTCCAGGTGCATGCTCTCGGTGCCCAGCGGCACCATGGCGAGCGACCGGGTCAGGAACCCGTGCACCTCGCTCGTGAGAGCCTGGGCGACCAGGCGTCCGTGCGGTGAGCGGAAGTCGATGACCAGGACGGCGCGGGCATCCTCGTCGATGCTCGGCCACAGCCGGATGTCGCCCTCGCCGGCCGGTGCCGTCAGCCCGTGCAGCATCAGTGCTCGCGATATCGCCCAGCGCACCTCGCCGTCCGGGGCATGGAACGTCAGCCACACGGCGTACGGATCATCGGGCTGGTAGCCGAACGTGGCCACCAGCTCCACCGGACGGCTCTGGCGGTCGAGGCATTGCAGCGTCAGGTCCTGGATCAGGGTCCCCGAGATCGGCTGCTGGGTCATGTCGTCCTTCTCGTGCTCATGCTCGGGCAAGTACCTATGCCAAGGAGACGGGCGAGGGACCCGGTCGTGACGCGAAATCGGCGCCCGCCCTGAATGTGGGTCGCTCCGACCCATGCGCTAAAGTCGGCGACCGCATCCCAGGGTGCGATGGAGGGCGATTGGCGCAGTGGTAGCGCGCTTCGTTCACACCGAAGAGGTCACTGGTTCGAACCCAGTATCGCCCACCACAGTTTGCGCAGGTCAGACCCGGTTTCTTTGCCGGGACGACCAGCACCGTGCGGGATACGTGCAGAACGGGGCTCGGCTGTTTCGACAAACCGAAACAGGAGGTTCGTGATGTCCACCGACGCTCGACAGGCCAGTCCGGCAGAGCTCTTCGAACTCATTGACGCGTGGGTTGCCGTGCAGGCGCCCCGCGGGTCAACCTGCGTGCCGATGTGCGCGCGCGACCACACGCCAGCCGAGGACGCGTTCATGGGCGCCGTGCTCTGTGGACAGGCGATCGCGGAGACACCAGCGTTCACCGTGCGCGCCGAACACTGCCGGGACCTGGTCGACGCCGGGAAGACCCGGGCGACCGTTGGCGTCTACGACGTCGCCGAAGACCTGAGCGCCGAGCAGGCCGACGCACTCGCCGTGGCGATCCGGCGCGCGGCGATCGTGGCTAGGTCGTGGGCGTCGTGACCGCCTGCTGGGACGCCGCGGCGACGGCATACCGCGCGCACCTCAAGGGAACGGGGCTCGCGGCCGGGACGATCGACGGCTACGTCAAACATGTCGAGTGGCTTGCCGAGACCGCGCCGGCCGAGCCGTGGGTGCTGGGCACGCACC
>JAOPXM010000199.1 GCA_025965125.1 Nocardioides sp. | reverse complement strand
CGCGCCGATCCTCCGCCGCGCGGGTGCCCGGCGCCGGCGCGGTCACACCGCCCTCGGCGCCGCTGTCGCCGTGGCGTCGGTCGTCCTCACCGGTGCCCTGGTGACCGACGCCGCGGGAGTCCGGCCGACGCTGGGACGAGAACATCCCCAGGCAGACCGTGAGCACCAGCTCGAGGTGGTGGCGGCCGCGCTTCCCGACACCACGATGCTCGGCGCCGACCAGGTGGGCAACCTGCTGCCCGGCGGCACGTGGCGTGTCGCCTCGACCAACGACAACAGCGTGGGCAACGGTCTCGTGCTGCCGTGTCAGCAGGAGCGGTACGCCGACCCCGACGGCACCGCCGCCCTCATCCGCACGTTCGCGAGCACCCCGGACAAGAAGACCTCCCCCGCCATGTCGGCCATCCAGTCCACGGAGGCGTCCGCGACCAAGCGGGCGGCGCGCACGACGTACCTCACCTCCGTCGGCTGGTACGCCGGATGCGTCGACGAGCGGGTTCAGCTGCTCGCCACGCGGCGGGTGACCGGCGTCGGGGACGCGGCGATGCTGCTCGCGCTCCGCACCTGGGACACGCCGCAGTCGACGCTGGTGGTCGGGGTCGCTCGGACGGGCCAGGTCACGACCACGACCATGACCCGGATCGGCGGCATCGACACTCTGCCGCTCGTGCGTTCCGCCCGGATGCTCTCGGCCGCCGTCGACGGGCTCTGCGGGCTGCCCGACGCCGGCAGATGCGCGGGCGTGCCGCACTCGGTGGCCGTGCCTCCGCTGCCGATCGGCGTCGCGCCCGGGATGCTTGCCGAGGTGGACCTCCCACCGGTGAGGGGCGTGAGCCGGCCGTGGGTCGGGACCGAGCCGCAGCGGGCGCGGGAGAATGTCGCTGCCACCCGGTGCGACGACGCCGACTTCGAGGCCAAGGGGATCACCCACGACCTGACTCGCTCGTTCCTGATTCCCGGGGCCAACCTCCCCGTCGAGTTCGGGCTGACCGAGACCGTGGGCTCGATGCCGGCCAAGCAGGCGATCGCGTTCGTGGCGGCCGTGCGATCCGGGCTCGCCCGGTGCCCGAGCAAGAACCTCGGCACCGACGTCACCCGCGTCTCCCACCTCCAGTCGAAGAGCACGGACCTGACCATCTGGCACCTCACCAGCGACATCACCGACAAGATGTCGGTCCGCTACCTGATGGCGATCGTCCGCTCCGGGACGGCGGTTGCGCAGATCCAGTTCGTGCCGTCCGGTGACGTCGAGATGGCGGACGGTGCCTTCGCCGCGCTGGCCGAGCGGGCGCTCGAGCGGCTGCCGAGGCTCCCCGGGCCCGGCTGAGCCGCCGGACTGGATCTCCCGAAATTTTCGGGCAACCCGTGCAACCGTGTGGTCCGCTGAGGCGTATCCCCTCTGACTGAACAGCCCGGCACCGTGCCGGGACCACACCTGAGACGGGACGGTCGATGGACGAACGCGAGTTCGACGACTTCTACTCCGCGTCGTTCCAGAAGATCACCGGTCAGGTGTACGCGATGATCGGTGACCGCGACGAGGCACAGGAGGTCGTCCAGGAGGCGTTCGTGCGGGCCTGGGCCCACCGCCGCAAGCTGGACAGGGCCGAGCATCCCGAAGCCTGGGTGCGGACCACGGCGTACCGACTGGCCGTGAGTCGCTGGCGTCGTACGACGCGTGGCCGGCGCCCGGCGGACCGGGCGCTCGGTGCGGCCACCGAGACCGCGGCCCCGAGCGAGACGCATGTGGCGCTGGTCGCCGCGCTCAAGCAGCTGCCGGAGTCGCAACGACAGGCCCTGGTGCTGCACCACATCGCCGACATGCCCGTCCACGCCGTCGCCCGTGAGGTCGGCGTGCCCGAGGGAACCATCAAGGCCCGGCTCAGCCGCGGCCGAGCGGCCCTGGCGGCGCTGCTGTCCGACGACCCCCACGGCGGCTACCCGGAGGGAGCAACCCATGCCTGACCCCATCGAAGAGCTCCAGAACTTCAACCAGCAAGGACTCCACGTGAACCCGCTGTCCGCCTCCGAGGTGCGCCGTCGTGGCGACCGGATGCGGCGTCGCAACACCGCCCTGGCTGCCGTCGGCGGCATCGCCGCGGCGGTCATCGTGATCGCGACGCCACTTGCCGTCGTCGCGAACCATGACACCGACTCGTCACCCAGTCTCCCGCCCGCCAGCCAGCCGACGCCCAGCACCGACCAGACGGCGTGGCTGCAGAAGATCCCCGCCGGGTTCCCGCTCGCCGAGGGCCTCTCCGGAGGCGAGTCGCCCGGCCACCTGCCGGGCTCCGGGCCCGCCGTGGCCGACCTGACCTTCTGCGGCGTCAGCACCTGGTCGGCGACATCCGACGCCCCGGTCAAGGCCGTCGACTTCGACGGCGTGGCGTTTCGCGGCGAGTCGGAGGACAGCCGGTCCCGGGTCCTGTCCCTGTATGTCGACGACACCGCCGCCCAGCGCGCCCTCGACGCGATCCGGGCCGGTGTCGAGGCGTGCCCTCAGGACCCCAACGGAAGTGGCGCACCCCTGGTGCTCGACGTCGTCCCGGCCGACCTGGCCGCCGACGACTCGATCGTGTTCACCCAGCAGTCCCAGATGGACGTCGGACTACTTGCCGACCTGACCGTCTTCCAGGTGGCCCGGGTCGGCAATGCGCTCTACGTCGCCACCCAGTACACCAGCGCGGGCGGCCAGCAGGTCGTCGACGCCGAGGTCCAGCGGATGGCCGGTCTCTCGGCCGCGGTGCTCAGTGACATGAGCATCTTCGCCGCCGCACCGGGCAGCTGAAGCCCACGCACAACCAGCGGCGGCCGTGGCGCGTCACAGGAGCATGAATCCACTCCTCGGGACCCGCACGGCCGCCACTGCCTTCCTCGCCGTCGGGCTGCTCGGCGGCCTGACCGCCTGCGGTGACGACACGTCACCGGCGGTCGCGGACGAGCCGTCGTCCGCCACGCCGACACCGACGCCCACGCCCACGTCGACGCCCACGCCTGAGCCGGCCGGCACCGTCATCCCCGACGACTTCCCGCTTCTGGACGGCTACCCGACCAACAACCAGTCCGAGGGCGGCGACAACGGCCGCCACGGCCCCTCCAGGGAGCTCGACCCGTTGCGGTTCGCGGCCTGTGGATCCAAGCTCCCCCTTCCCGAGGTCACCGACCAGCTTCGTGGCGGCTGGACCAACCCGGAGGACTATCGAGAGCGCCAGCTCTCGACCTTCGGGTCCGTCGACGCGGCGGAGGCGTTCGTGGGCGACATCGAGGGTCTCTACGCCGCCTGCTCGACCGAGGACACCGAGGACGGCTACACGAGAGTCAACGAGATCGTGGCCGGGTCACTGGGCGACTACGCCTTCACCCACGTGCGTCGCTACGAGCTGGACGGCGCCCCGGCCATCGGGCTGGCCACCACCACAGTCGTCCGGGTCGGGCGCGCCGTGCTCGTGTCCGCGACCTACAACGAGGGCGGCGGTGGCCCGGACCCCCAGCAGGAGGTCACGGACGCCGCGAAGCAGGGCGAGGAAGCCATCGAGGCGCTGGTGCCGCAACTCCCCGCCTGAACGCGGTCGACCGCCACACGAAGGAGTGTAAGCCCTCGTGAGGCGCACGACGGGTGCTCAGAGCGCCTGCAGGATCTCCCGCATCAGCGCGGCAGTCTCGGACGGCGTCTTGCCGACCTTGACACCGGCGGCCTCGAGGGCCTCCTTCTTGGCCTGCGCGGTGCCGGACGAGCCGGACACGATGGCGCCGGCGTGGCCCATCGTCTTGCCCTCGGGGGCGGTGAAACCGGCGACGTAGCCGACCACCGGCTTGGTCACGTTGGCCTCGATGTAGGCGGCGGCGCGCTCCTCGGCGTCGCCGCCGATCTCACCGATCATCACGATCGCGTCCGTGTCCGGATCGTCCTGGAATGCCTGCAATGCATCGATGTGGGTGGTACCGATGACCGGGTCGCCGCCAATGCCGACGCAAGTCGAGAAACCGAAGTCGCGCAGCTCGTACATCATCTGGTAGGTCAGCGTGCCGCTCTTGCTGACCAGGCCGATGCGTCCGGGCGGGGTGATGTCGGCCGGGATGATGCCGGCGTTGGAGGCCCCGGGCGACGCGATGCCGGGGCAGTTCGGCCCGATGATCCGGGTCGCGTTGCCCTTGCTGCTGGCGTAGGCCCAGACCTCGGTCGTGTCGTGGACGGGTACGCCCTCGGTGATGACCACGCACAGCGGGATGGCCGCGTCGATCGCGTCAGTGACGGCGGCCTTGACGCCCTTGGGAGGTACGAAGACCACGGACACGTCAGCGCCGGTCGCGGCCATGGCCTCGCCG
>JAOPXM010000176.1 GCA_025965125.1 Nocardioides sp. | reverse complement strand
GTCACCATCGACCGGGTGGTCGCCGAGGCGACAGCTGTGTTCGAACCCGAACACCAGGTTGAGGCCGAGGATCAGGCGAGGACGGGCTGGGGTGTGCGGTTGTCCCACGGGGCCGTCGGGGACTGGGTCGGCACCTCCACCCTGGATGCGGTCGGCGACACCGTGGACCTGACCCGGTTCCACGACCTCGTCTGTGCGACCGCCGAGGAACTCGAGGCCGCCGGTGACTCCGGCACCCTCGGACAACGCAAGGCCAAAGCCCTCGGTGTGATCGCCGACCGCCTCACCGGCGGTGTCGGCGGTGGTGATGGTGGTGGGGGTGCTCGGCGGGGTGGGAAGCCGCGGTTCTACCTCCACCTCGATGCGACCATGCTCGACCAGCCCACCGGTCTCGGGGTTGTTGAACAGCTCGGCCCGGTGACCATGACCAGGCTCAAGGCCTGGTTGGGTGGCACCCGGCTCACCATCCACCCGATCCTCGACCTCAACCGCATTGACGCGGTCGATGAGTACAAGCCACCCGCCTGGATGGACGACCAAGTCCGGCTCCGCGACCGACATTGTGTGTTCCCGTGGTGCGAACGCGACTCCAGGTCCTGCGACCTCGACCACATCGACCCCTACGACCCCGGCACCGGTGACGGCCCCGGACCACCGGGCCAAACCAGACCCGAGAACCTCGCCCCCCTGTGCAGGCGACACCACCGCTGCAAAACCGCCGGTAGGTGGCGATATCGCCGCAACCGCGACGGCACCTACACCTGGACCTCACCCCACCGACACCGCTACCACGTCACCGAGACCGGCACCCACGAGCTCCACTGAGCTACGCGACCGCGGAGATCATCCGCCCAGACAAACTCAAGTGCGTCGGGCCTTCGCCAACGCGCCTGAGCGCAGGTCAGGCGGCGGCGATCAGGCCCACCACGACGGTCAGGAAGGCGACCACCAGCCCGAGAACGCCGAGGACCACCGCGGCGCCGCCGAGGTTGCGGGCCGTGACGGCGGAGGACTCGAGGCCGCGCCTGGCGAGAACGAGTGCCGCGATCGCGAGCAGGCCCTGGGCGACGCCCGTAGCCATGACGGTGTCCGCGAAGGCACTCGAACCGTTCCGAGCGATGAAGGCCTGCACGGCCATCACCCAGGCGCTGTTGGTGAGCAGGCTCAGCACCGCGATGGTGAAGCCGGCGATCGCCGCGGCTGTCGGTGTGAGCCAGCCGTCGGCGGGTCCGCCGGGCTCCGAGGTTCCGTGCAGCTCAGACATGGGTACTCCCGTGACCTAGGACGAGGGGCCCCGAGGCTAGCGCGTCACTCGGGTTGAGGGGCCTCACTGCTCGGCCACCCGGATTTCGTGTCACTGCTGAACCACGGGTCTCGTGGATGCCATGATCTGCGGACCATGACGCTGCCCTTCGACCCGATCGACGAAGCCGCCCGCCAGTGGGAGAAACGCTGGGGGGCCGTCGAGGCCATGCACGCCGTGACCTCGCTGATGCGGGTCCAACAGCTGGCGATCGCCCGTCTCGACGCCCTGCTCAAGCCGCACGGGCTGACCTTCGCCCGCTACGAGGCTCTCGTGCTGCTGGTCTTCTCGTCCCGGGGAGCGCTGCCGCTCGGCAAGATGGGGGAACGCCTCCAGGTGCACCCGACATCGGTCACGTCGATCGTGCGGCGACTCGAGTCGGCCGGGCTCGTGACGCGTCGTCCGCATCCGGACGACGGCCGCGCGGTCCTCGCCCAGATCACGGACGCCGGGCGGGCGCTCGTCGAGCGCGCGACCGGTGACCTCGTCGCTGCGGGCTTTGCCCTGGACGGGTTGTCGGAGGGAGACCTGGTAGCGCTGTCGGAGCTCCTGACACCCGTACGACGGGCCGCGGGCGACTTCTGATGGTCACCTCCGACGACGTACGTCGCGTCGGGCTCGCGCTGCCTCGCACCTGGGAGTTCTTCACCGGGGGCCGGGCCAAGCTGAAGGTGAAGCAGATCGTCTACTGCGCGTTCTCCGCGGACGAGACGCTGATGGGTTTCGGGTTTCCCAGGGCCGAGCGCGACGGCCTGATCGCCTCCGATCCCGAGACGTTCTTCCTGCCGCCGACGCGCGACCTGCGCTACCAGTGGGTGTGCGCCCACCTCGCACGCCTGGAGCACGAGGAGATGCGCGAGTTCGTCACCGAAGCCTGGCGGATGTGCGTGCCGCAGATGCTGCACGACCTGCCTGAGCTGCCGGTGCCGACCGCGGCGGCCTGGAACGCCATCGACTCCGGTGAATGGGGCGAGCTGCGCCCGCTGCTGCATCCCGCCCTGCACTGGACCGATGGCGAGACGACACTGCGCGGGCGGTCGAACGTGCTCGCGCACCTGCAGAACCACCCGACTCCCAGGCCGCCGACGGAGGTCGAGGTTCGCGACGGCCAGGTCCATCGCTGGGTTCGTTGACCTCGGATTTGGGCAATTTAGTAGGACGTCCTAGTATTTCCCCATGGGTGACACCGCACGCGACCGCTGGCAGTCCCGCTACGAGAGCTCCCGGGTGCGCGACGTCGACTTCACGACGTTGAGCGGCGTCGAGGTAGCACCGGCGTACGGCACCGAAGCCTCCGAGTGGCCCGGCGAGTTCCCGTTCACCCGTGGGCTGCACGCCAGCGGCTACCGGGGCAAGACCTGGACGATCCGCCAGTTCGCGGGCTTCGGCAACGCGGAGCAGACCAACGAGCGCTACAAGATGATCCTCAACCGCGGTGGTGGCGGCCTGAGCGTCGCCTTCGACATGCCGACGCTGATGGGCCGCGACTCCGACGACCCGAAGGCGCTGGGTGAGGTCGGGCACTGCGGGGTGGCCATCGACTCCGCCGCCGACATGGAGCGCCTGTTCCACGAGATCGACCTGGCGCAGGTCACGACGTCGATGACGATCAGCGGACCGGCCGTCCCCATCTTCTGCATGATGCTCGTCGCCGCTGAGCGCGAGGGCGTCGACACCACCAAGCTCAACGGCACACTCCAGACCGACATCTTCAAGGAGTACATCGCCCAGAAGGAGTGGATCTTCGGGCCCGAGCCGCACCTGCGGCTGATCGGCGACCTGATGGAGCACTGCCTCGAGAAGATCCCGGCGTACAAGCCGCTGTCGGTCTCCGGCTACCACATCCGCGAGGCCGGCTCGACGGCTGCGCAGGAGCTCGCGTTCACGCTCGCCGACGGGTTCGGGTACGTCGAGCTCGGCCTGGCGCGCGGCCTCGACGTCGACCAGTTCGCGCCCGGCCTGTCGTTCTTCTTCGACGCGCACGTCGACTTCTTCGAGGAGATCGCCAAGTTCCGCGCGGCCCGCCGGATCTGGGCGCAGTGGCTGCGCGACGTCTACGGCGCGACGAGCGAGAAGGCGCAGTGGCTGCGCTTCCACACCCAGACGGCGGGCGTCTCGCTGACCGCGCAGCAGCCTTACAACAACGTCGTACGCACGGGGATCGAGGCGCTCTCCGCGGTGCTCGGCGGCACCAACTCGCTGCACACCAACGCCCTCGACGAGACCCTTGCGCTGCCCAGCGAGACCGCTGCCGAGATCGCGCTGCGCACCCAGCAGGTGATCATGGAGGAGACCGGCGTCGTCAACGTCGCCGACCCGCTTGGCGGCTCGTGGTACGTCGAGGCGCTCACCGACAGGATCGAGGCCGAGGCGGAGCGGATCTTCGACCGGGTCCTGGCCATGGGCGGCTCCTCCCTGCAGGCCGCCGACCACGCCGGGCTCGCGGCCGCGATGAAGGACCGGGCCGGTATGCCGGTCGAGCAGTGGCCGATGACGGCCGGCAT
>JAOPXM010000142.1 GCA_025965125.1 Nocardioides sp. | reverse complement strand
GAGAGCATGATGCCGCCGGCGAAGATGTTGCCGAAGAGTCGCAGCGCGAGGGTGACCGGCTTGGTGAGCTCTTCGAGGATGTTCAGGGGAAGCAGCACCGGGAACGGCTCGAGGAAGTGCTTCAGGTACCCCTTCAAGCCCTTCTCCCGGATGCCGTAGACCCAGACCCCGACCATCGCCATGATCGCCATCGCATAGGTGAGGTTGGTGTCGGCCGTCGGCGCCGGCAGCAGGTGGAGGTTGTGGTTGATCTCGGTCGGCAGCAGCTCGAGCCAGTTCGCGAACAGGATGAAGAAGAAGAGCGCCACGGCCAGGGGGACCACGAACGCCGGGATCTTGCCCAGGTTGTCCTGGACCTGGGTGTTCACCTGGCCGACGATCGTCTCCCACAACAGCTGGACCTTGGTGGGGACGTGGTCCTCCTGGTGCTTCGTGAGCGCGGAGCGCGCCCAGAAACCGAGGATGAGCACCAGTGCGCCCGCGATCAGCGTCGTCCAGATCGTGTCGAGGTTGAACGTCAGGCCCAGGAACTTGCGCTCGACGTGCTCGCCGATCTTGATGTCCGCGAGGGGCAGCAACAGGCCGGTCATACCTTGTTCAACTCCTTGAGCAGCGGGATCCCGGTCATCACCAGGGCGATGAGTCGGAAGATGGCCAGACCGAGCAGCAGCCCGATGCCATCGGGCCAGAAGAACACCGCGATCGTGACGGCGACAACGGTGAGGATGAGCAGCCGGACGAACGTGGACGCGGCGATCCTGGCGCGCGTCGGGGTCTCGCCCGAGGAGATCAGCTTGAGCAGCCAGAACTCCGTGAGGACGTGGTTGGCGAACCCCAGCCCGATCCCGACCGCGATGCAGCCGGCGAGACGCCACTCGCCCAGCTGGCCGGCGATCCAGTAGGTGGCCACCACGAGGACGAGCGCGACGAGGAGCGTCTTGCGCTGGTCTCGCAGGACACGGAACAGCGACGGCTTGCCCATCGGGGCGTTGCTCTCGGCCTCAGAAGTGCTCATGGAACTCATCACCTGGTCGGTCATTGGCTGGTCTCACCCCCGCAGCGCATCACGAACCCGGAGCCAGAAGCCAACTGCGCCGGCAATGATGCCGAGTGCGATCCCGATGAGGGTGAACGTGGGCGAAGAATCTGCCTTCGCGTCGACCAGAAGGCCGACGACGAGTCCCGCCACGACGGCTCCGGCAAGGAGGCCGCCGAGTCCGATGAGATCGCGGCCTCGCAGCCCGTTGTCGGGGTCGTCATTGACCATTCACCCAAGTCGCTTTCATCGGCAGGCTTGATGACGTCGACGTGGCGGTGCGACGACTGCGCGAAACTATCACAGCGCGAGGGTGCAAAAGACGGTGGGTTCCACACGGTCCCGGGGACCTTGGCGAGGGTCGAGCTGAGCGCGGTCGTCATGGTGGGCGGCCGTTCTGTCGTCGGAGATCTGTGGTGCTTGTGACGGTGTTCGGGGTGGTGCTTGTGAAAACTAGCACAAAGTCCGGACCGGTCTGAAATGGAACGATCCAGAGCCGTTCCGGGCCTCGATCAGGCCTCCTCCGGGATGCCGATCCGAGGCTTCTTCAGGATCGGCAGCACGAACGTCATCGACAACACGACCGTGAACATCGCCCCCAGCGAGCTCCACATCCAGGGACCCTCGTAGAGGCTCGCAATGACGGTGCCGAACGCGACCAGGCCGGCCCACATCCACATGATCACCACGGCTCGGCGCTGCGAGTGGCCGATCTCGAGCAGCCGGTGATGCAGGTGTTGCTTGTCCGGTGCGAACGGCGAGCGGCCGGCTCGGGTCCGGCGTACGACGGCGAGCACCAGGTCGACCAACGGCACGATCAGGATCGAGAGCGGCAGCATCACGGGCAGCAGCGTCGGCAGGAAGCTCGCGCGGGAGCCGTCCGCGCCGACGCTGATCTGGTCCGCGGAGAACTGTCCTGACAGCGTGACCGTGCTGGCCGACAGCACCAGACCGATGAGCATGGAGCCGCTGTCGCCCATGAAGAGCCTGGCGGGGTGGAAGTTGTGCGGCAGGAACCCGGCACAGGCGCCCGCGAGGGACGCGCTGAGCAGCGCCCCCGTCGTGGCCAGCGAGACGCCGTTGTAGTTGGAGAGCTGGTAGGAGAAGACGAAGAACGCGACCGCACCGATCCCGACCACCCCCGCCGCGAGACCATCGAGACCGTCGACGAAGTTGACCGCGTTGACAGTTGCGACGACGACGAACCCCGTCAGCAAGGCTCCCTGGGCGGAGTCGAGCGCGAACTGCTCCCCGTTGGTCACCGGGAAGAAGATGTACTGGATCCCGAAGGCCACCAGGAACCCGGCCGCCAGTACCTGTCCGCCGAGCTTGGTGAGGGCATCGAGCTCGAACAGGTCGTCCAGCACCCCGACGGCGCAGATGAGGGCTCCCGCGATCAGCACGATCCCGGCGTCGCGGAACACGAACGGGCCGCTGGTGGAGAGGAACGGCAGCTCGCGCGCCACGACGTACGCCGCGACGAGGCCGCCGAGCATGGCGAGCCCACCGAGGTAGGGAATGGGCTCGGCATGGACGTCGCGATCTCGGACCTCGGCCACCGCGCCGGTCCGGAGCGCGATCTCGCGCGCGATGACGGTCAGGAGGTAGGTGACCGTGGCGGCCACCAGGAAGACGAGGATGTACTCGCGCACGCTCCGGTGCCTCTCAACCCTCGTCGGTGAGGGCTGCGTCCAGGGGTTCGAGGACAGCGTTCAGCTGCTCGAGGGACAGCGCACCGTGTCGCAGGATCCGGCCCTTGCTGCCGGTGACGTCGACGATCGTGGAGGCCTGTCCGCCGGACGACTCCCCCGCGTCGACGATGACCTCGACCTTGTCGCCCAGCATCTCCGCGGCCTGGTCCGGATCGAGGGCCGCGGGCATGCCGGTGATGTTGGCCGAGCTCACCGCGAGCGGACCGGTGCGCTCCAGGATCTCGAGGGCGATCTCGTGGTCGGGCATCCGGACTGCGACGGTGCCGCGGGTGTCGCCGAGGTCCCACTGTAGAGAGGTCTGCTGGTGGCAGACGAGCGTGAGGGGTCCGGGCCAGAAGGCCTCGATGAGCGCCCGGGCGTAGGCCGGGATCCGGATCGCGAGCGCGTCGACCGTCGAGGGGCTGCTGATCAGCACCGGCGGCGGCATCTCCCGCCCGCGGCCCTTCGCCTCCAGCAGTCCGCGCACGGCCACGGGGTCGAACGCGTCCGCGCCGATGCCGTAGACGGTGTCGGTCGGCAGGATGACGAGCTGGCCGCGCTGCACGGCCAGGCTGGCAGCGCCGATCGCGGCCTCGCGTTCGTCGTCGGTGCCGGTCGGATAGCGCTGGGTCACCGGGTCATCGTGCCAGTCGGGCGGTCAGAAAGCGCGGCCGCCCCGCAAGGTCCCGATGGTCCCTGACCTCGGTCCAACGACCGGCCGCGGAGAACACTGCCGGGGCGGAGGTCCCCTGGGCGTCGGCGTGCTCGGCGCCCACGACGCCTCCAGGCCGCAGCAGCTGCGCCGCGCACCTCTCGAGCACCCGCATCGCGTCGAGCCCGTCCGGGCCGGAGAAGAGCGCCAGGTGCGGATCGTGGTCGCGCGCCTCCGGCGCGACGGACTCCCACGCGTCGAGGGGGATGTACGGCGGGTTGCAGGCGATCACGTCGACCGAGCCGGCGAGGTCGACGAACGCGGTGGCCATGTCGCCCTGACGCAGGTCCACACCGGTCCCGGCCAGGTTGCGGGTCGCCCAGGCGTGCGCC
>JAOPXM010000109.1 GCA_025965125.1 Nocardioides sp. | reverse complement strand
CAGCAACTTCATCCCCAAGGAAGCGTTCCCGTACACGGCGATGACTGGTCTGGTCTACGACTCCGGTGACTTCGACGGGGCGCTCACGAAGGCTCTCGCGCTCGCAGACTACGACGGCGTGCGGGCGGAGCAGAAGGCCCGCCGCGAGTCGGGTTCGACGAAGCACCTCGGGATCGGCATGGCGACCTACTTCGAGATGTGTGGACTCGCCCCGTCACGGGTGCTGGCGTCGCTGAACTACGGCGCCGGTGGGTGGGAGGCGGCGACCGTGCGCATCCTGCCGACGGCCAAGGTCCAGGTCGTCACCGGCGCCACGCCACACGGGCAGGGCCACGAGACGTCCTGGTCGATGATCGTGGCCGACAAGCTCGGCATCAGCACCGACGACATCGACGTGCTGCACTCCGACACCGCCATCTCGCCCACCGGCATGGACACCTACGGGTCGCGGTCGCTGGTGGTCGGCGGCGAGGCGCTGGTCAAGGCGGCCGACAAGGTCATCGAGAAGGCCAGGCCGGTCGCGGCCCACCTGCTCGAGGCCTCGGTCGACGACATCGAGTACACGGGCGGACGCTTCTCGGTGAAGGGGACCGACCAGGGACTCGCGATGGCGGAGATCGCCCTCGCGACGTTCGCCGCGCACAACCTCCCCGACGGCGTGGAGGCGTCGCTGGACTCGGATGCGACCTACGACCCGGTGAACTTCAACTACCCGCACGGCACCCACCTGTGCGCGATGGAGGTCGACACGGAGACGGGTGAGGTGAAGATGCGCAAGTACGCCGCCTGCGACGACATCGGCAACATCATCAACCCGCTCATCGTGGCCGGCCAGGTGCACGGTGGGCTCGTACAGGGCATTGCGCAGGCGTTGTGGGAGGAAGCGGTCTACGACGACGCCGGCACCCTCGTGACCGGGTCGTTCGTGGACTACCTGCTCCCGACCGCGGCCGACACGATCAGCTTCGACCTCGACCACACGACGTCGCCCGCCACGACCAACACCCTCGGCACCAAGGGTGTGGGCGAGGCCGGCACGATCGCCTCGACCCCGGCGGTGGTCAACGCGGTCGTCGACGCCGTACGCCACCTCGGCGTCAACGACGTCCGAATGCCCTGCACACCAGAACGCGTGTGGAAGGCCATCAACGATGCGCGTGGCGGTGCTCAGGCCGAGACGCAGAGCGCTGCCGCACCGCACTTCGATGCCTCCACCGGCATGGAAGGCACCGTGGACCGCACGACCGGAGGGACGGACTCATGAACCACCTCATTCAAGTGCTCACCTCGTCACGCCTCGAACGGGGACCCCGATGATTCCCGCCCAGTTCGACTACCTGGCGCCGACGTCGGTGGAGGAGGCCCTCTCGGCCCTTGCCGAGCACGGTGACGAAGCGAAGATCCTGGCCGGCGGCCAGAGCCTGCTCCCGGTGCTGCGGATGCGGCTGAACGCGCCGGAGTTCATCATCGACCTAGGTCGCATCGACTCGCTTCGCGGAATCCGCGACGACGGGGACGCCGTCGTCATCGGGGCGATGACCCAACACTCCGTGGTGGCGTCCGATCCGCTCGTGGCCGAGCATGCGGCGCTCATCTCCAAGGCAGTCGAGCACCTGGCCGACGCCCAGATCCGCCATCGTGGCACGTTCGGCGGGGCCCTCGCCCACGCGGACCCGGCCGGAGACCTGGGCGCACCGGCCCTCGCCCTGGGCGCGGAGTTCGTGATTGCCGGACCGAGCGGCAGCCGCACCGTCGCGGCCGACGACTTCTTCGTCGACCTCTTCGAGACCGCGATCGGCGAGGACGAGATCCTCACCGAGGTCCGGGTCCCCAAGCACACCGGCTGGGGGGCCCACTACGAGAAGTTCGTGCGGGTCGCACACCAGTGGCCGATCGTCGCCATCGCGGCCACCGTCAAGGCGGACGGTGGCACCATCACCGAGGCCCGCGTCGGGATGACCAACATGGGCTCCACGCCCCTGCGGGCACGTGCGGTCGAGGACGCGTTGCGCGGACAGCTCGCGACAGAGGACGTCGTCCGAGCCGCGGCCGCGCACGCCGCCGACGGCGCCAACCCGCCCTCGGACCTCAACGGGGACGCCGACTACCGGCGCCACCTGGCCACGGTCCTCACCCGACGCGCTGTCCTCGCCGCCGCAGGAGCGTGACGAGTGGACCTCACCCACCGCTTCACCGTCCCCACGTCGGTCGACCAGACCTGGGCGCACTTCCAGGACATCGCCTCGGTGGCGGAGTGCTTCCCGGGCGCGACCGTCACGTCCGTCGAGGGCGACACGTTCCAGGGCACCTGCAAGGTGAAGCTCGGTCCGATCGCCCTCGTCTACACCGGGTCCGGCACCTTCCTGGAGAAGGACGAGGTCGCGCACCGCTTCGTGGTCGACGCCAAGGGCAAGGACAAGCGTGGGAACGGTACGGCGGGCGCCAAGGTCACGCTCACCATGGCCGACTCCGCGGGGTCCACCGACGTGGTCGTCGTGACCGACCTCGCCATCACCGGCAAGCCCGCCCAGTTCGGTCGCGGCGTCATGCAGGACGTCTCCGACAAGCTCCTCGGCCAGTTCGTCGCCTGCCTGGAGCAGCGCCTGACCGGCCCCGCAGCCACTCCCGCAGCCACGCCCGCAGCCGCGTCGGCCCCCGAGCGGCCGACTGCTCGGGACACGCCAGCCGAACCCGAGCCGTCGGCCACGACCACCCCGCAGCTCGCGGGCGAGCCCCCGGCACCCCCACCACGAAACGATGCCCTGAACCTGGGTACAACGGTGCTCCCGGTCCTGATCAAGTCCTACTGGAAGCGGGGGGCGGCGGCCCTGGACGTCATCGCGGTGATCGTCTGGCTGATCACCCGCGACTGAGCAACGGCACCCCGCAGAATCCGGCCCCGCCGGCACTGGTCCTGAGGCGCTCGCACCCTGTGGACTGGAACACGGCCACCAGCACGCACAAGGTCCAGACCAGGCGCGGCAGCCCCGGCAGCAGGCCGACGTCGCTGAGCGCGAAGCCGCGCACCTCGTGTAGGTGGACCACGTGGGCAGCACCAGACCGGTGCCGAGGAACTCGAGGACGGTCACCGAGAGCAACAGCTTGCCCTCGCGTGGCAGGTCGTGCCAGAACGAGAAGAGGCTGGGACGGGCCGGGGTGAGCGTGCTCATCGTCGATCGGGTCATGCAGCGGCATCCGACACCCGCCACGCGGTTTCGGCCGATGCCCCACCCGAAGGGGTGGCGGGGCTCTAGAGTCCGCGTCATGAAGCGTGTCGTGGGGACCGTCGTCGCCCTCGGGGTGCTCCTGCTGATCCTGTTCGCGCCCGCGGCCTTCTGGAACATCGGCGGCGGCAGCGCCGACAGCACCTCCGAAGAGACGACGATCACGAACTACGTCGCCGACTTCACCGTCGACGCCAACGGCGACCTCGACGCCGTCGAGACCGTGACCGTGAACTTCCCGTACTCCGGCAAGCACGGGATCTTCCGGTTCTGGGACCGTGCAGACGACAGCGCACCGCATGCCCGGCGTACGCCCGAGGACGTGACGGTCTCGATGGACGGCTCGCCGGTCGAGTTCGCGATGCAGACGTCGGACCACGGCCGCTACGACGTCGCCAAGATCGGCTCGGCGTCGGTCTACGTCGCTCCCGGTGAGCACACCTACGAGATCGACTACCACATCGCCGGGGTCGTCGAGCCGGGCACCACGGGCGAGAAGAGCCAGTTCTACTGGAACCTCATCCCCGGAGGCTGGCAGCAGTCGATCGACGCCGCGACCCTGACCGTGCACCTGCCGACCGAGGCGGTCGGCACCCAGTGTGCCGCGGGTGTCGGCGAGACCGGCGGCTGCAAGGCCAAGGGCGACGGCACCGACACCCTGGTGGTCAAGACCGGCCCGCTCGAGGCCCACACGCCGGTGACCATCAAGACCGGCCTCGACATGCCGACCCCGGCGGAAGGCAACAGTCTTCCGTGGACCGCCAGATTCGACCGCGTGCTCGGCACTCATGTGTGGCTGGTTGCCGTCGTGCTCGCGCTGGCAGCCCTGGCCGGCCTCTGGGGTGGCTTGCTCGGCAAGCGCTCGCGTGAGAAGGACCCGGCCTTCCCGATCATGTACGCGCCGCCGGACGGGATCGGTCCCGCACAGGGCAAGTACATCCTCACGGAGTCGATCGACAAGGAGGCGTACGTCGCGACGCTGATGTATGCCGCCGAGCGCGGGGCCATCGACCTCGACAAGACCGACGACGCCTGGACCATCAAGGACAAGAATGGCGCCCAGGGGTGGGCCGGCCTGGACCAGATCACCTCGAGCGTGGCGCACCTGCTGGGCGGACCCGGCACGGCGTTCACCGCGAGCAAGAAGTCGGTCGAGGCGGGCAAGCGGCTCCGCGACGAGATCGCCGACTTCGAGTCCGGCACCAAGTCCTGGGCGCTGTCGTCCGGCAACCTCGTGGGCAGCGGACTGGGAGGTTTCGGCGGTCTGCTGGTCCTGGTCTGCTGGGCGGCGCCCCTCGCGGCCGTGATCTGGAACCCCTTCTCGATGAGCCTCGTAGGGCTGATCCCGGGCGCCTTCGCCGTCTGCGGCTCGTCCCTGATGGCGACCGGCTCGGGCACCAAGCGCACCCCCGCCGGGCGCGACCTGTGGTCCCGGGTCGGTGGGTTCAAGCGGATCCTCTCGACCGATTCTGCCGAAGCACGCTTCGACTTCTCCGGCCGCCAGGAGCTCTACACGGCGTTCATCCCGTGGGCGGTGGCCTTCGACTGCGCCGACGAGTGGGCCAAGAAGTACAAGATCGAGACGGGCTCAGAGCCGCCGGTGCCGCACTACTTCGCCAGCTCGTACGCCGGCGCCGGGGCGGCTTCCTACGTCGACTCGATGGTCAGCGACTTCAACTCGACCGTGGACAGCGCCATCTCCTCCTACAACGCCACCCAGTCCTCGTCGTCGTCCGGCGGCGGCGGGTTCTCCGGCGGCGGCGGTGGCGGTGGCGGCGGCGGCGGTTCGTGGTGACCGCCCGCCCAAGAACTTCAACCCAGAAATGAGGAGTGTCTGATGCTCTACGTCATCATCGTGGTCGTGGTGCTCGTAGCCCTGGTGGGCTTCGTCATCGTCGGCTTCAACAAGCTGCGCACCACCGACATCGGCGCCCAGGAGGCGCTCGGCGGAATCGACGTCCAGCTGACCCGTCGTGCGGACCTGATTCCCAACCTGGTCGAGACCGTGAAGGGCTACGCCTCGCACGAGTCGGGCGTCTTCGAGGAGGTCACCAAGGCCAGGGCCGGTGTCGCGGCGGCCGCGAAGGGCGACGACGTCCCGGCGAAGGCCGCTGCCGACCAGGCGCTGAGCCAGGCTCTCGTCAAGGTGAACGCGGTTGCCGAGGCCTACCCCGACCTCAAGGCCAACGTGCAGTTCCTGGACCTGCAGAAGCAGCTCGCCGAGACCGAGAACCAGATCTCGTTCGCGCGTCAGTACTACAACGACGCGGTGGCCACGCTGAACAAGCTGACCCAGACCATCCCGTGGATGCTCTTCACCGGCATCGCGAACGTGCACAAGCGGGAGTTCTACGACGCCCCCGACGGCCAGGACGTCGCACCGACCGTCAAGTTCTGAGCTCCCGCGCCGGTTGGGGGAGGCGCCAACGCGCCTTCCTCAACCGACGAAAGCGGAGAGCGCCTCGAACTCGGCGTCGGTCAGCTCGATCGCGGCGGCCGCGGTGTTGGAGTCGAGGTGGTCGACCTTCGACGTACCTGGGATCGGCAGCATCACCGGCGAGCGCCGGAGCAGCCAGGCCAGCGCGAGCTGGGACGGTGTCGCGCCGTGCTCCTTGGCCGCTGCGGCCAACGGGCCGTCCGCCTGGGACAGGGCTCCGGTGGCCAGCGGGAACCACGGGATGAACCCGATCCCCTGCTCCTCGGCGTAGTCGAGAAGCGCCTCCGACCGGCGGTCCGCCAGGTTGTACAGGTTCTGCACCGTCGCGATCGGCGCCACGGCCTGCGCGGCCCGGAGCTCCTCGACGCTCACCTCGGACAGCCCGATGTGGCGTACCTTGCCCTCGTCGCGCAGCCTGGCCAGCTCGCCCACCTGGTCCTCGAGGGGGATCGCAGAGTCGATGCGGTGCAGCTGGAACAGGTCGATCCGCTCGACCTTCAGCCGACGCAGGCTCAGCTCGGCCTGCTGTCGCAGGTAGGCCGGGTTGCCGAGCGGCGTCCAGATCCCAGGACCCTGCCGGGTCAGGCCGGCCTTGGTGGCGATGACCACGTCGTCGGTGTAGGGGTGCAGCGCCTCGGCCAGGAGCTCCTCGGCCACCACCGGCCCGTAGGAGTCGGCGGTGTCGAAGAACGTCACCCCGAGCTCCACAGCCCGCCGGAGCACGCGGACCGCCTCGTCGGGGTCCTCAGGCGGGCCCCACACGCCGTCGCCGGTGAGCTGCATGGTGCCGTAGCCGAGGCGTACGACGGGCAGGTCGCCGCCGATCTCGAAGATGCCGGACGCGGCCGCGAGGTTTTCGGTGGAGGTCGTCACGGTTCCTTGCAACCGGCCCTCGCGACCCGTTGTTCCCCGACCCGCCTAGAACACGTTGAACGGGCGGAACTGCACCGAGATCCGCGGGCCGGCGCTCGCGACCTTGGGCACCGCGTGCTCCCAGGTGCGCTGGCACGAGCCACCCATGACGACCAGGTCGCCGTGACCCATCTCGATAGCGATGGACTCGCCACCACCTCGCGGCCTCAGGTGGAGGCGACGAGGATCGCCGAGCGAGACGATGGCCACCATCGTGTCCGCGGTCTTGCCGCGACCGAGGGTGTCACCGTGCCAGGCGACGCTGTCGCGGCCGTCGCGGTAGTAGCAGCAGCCGGCCGTGCGGAAGGGCTCGCCGAGCTCGGGCAGGTAGTGCTCGGTCAGCGCGTCCCGCGCCTCCTCGAGCACCGGATGGGGCAGCGGCTCGTCGATCATGTAGGTGTGCACGAGACGCGGGACGTCGACGATGCGGTCGTACATCTGGCGACGCTCTGCCCGCCACGGGACCTCGACCACGAGTGCGGTGAACACGTCGTCGGCTCCGGGCAGCCAGGTGCGCAGCACGTCGACCCAGGCTCCCTCGGTGAGCTGGCGGCGCTCGATGCCCTCGAAGGTGCGCACCCGCGCGGGCGGCGCCTCGAAGAGCGAGGACTGGAAATCCATGCAGTCACTGTACGCCACGATCGAACATCTGTTCGACTCGTGTCGGAATTCCAGGGGGTCCCCGGGGACTCGCCCGGTGGCGCGGCTTTGGCGGCGCACGGGAGGCTGGCTCCATGACCGCCGTGCCGACGTTCCGCGCGCCCGCCGCGCGGGTGCGCAACCTCACCAAGACGTACGGCGCGGGCGAGGCGCTGATCCGGGCCCTCGACGACGTGACGCTCGACCTGGGCGCCGGCGAGTTCACCGCGGTGATGGGTCCCAGCGGGTCGGGCAAGTCGACGCTGATGCACTGTTGCGCCGCACTGGACACGGCCGACTCGGGATCGGTGTTCGTCGGCGACCAGGACCTCAGCACGCTGAAGGACAAGGCGCTGACCCGGCTCCGCCGTGACGAGATCGGGTTCGTGTTCCAGTCCTACAACCTGGTTCCGACGCTGACCGCGGAGGAGAACATCCTGCTCCCGCTCGCGATCGCCCGCCGCAAACCCGACCCGGAGTGGTACGACTCCGTCATCTCGACCGTCGCACTGGGTGACCGGCTGAGGCACAAGCCCAGTGAGCTGTCCGGCGGGCAGCAGCAGCGGGTCGCGGTCGCCAGGGCGCTGGTCAGCCGACCCCGCATCGTCTTCGCCGACGAACCCACCGGCAACCTCGACTCGCGGTCGGGTGCTGAGGTGTTGGCGCTGCTGCGTCGCAGCGTCGACGAGCACGGCCAGACCGTGGTGATGGTGTCCCACGACCCGGTGGCGGCTGCCTGGACCGACCGCGTCGTCTTCCTGGCCGATGGCCGGGTGGTCGACGAGGTCTCGCACCCGACCCGTGAGCAGGTGCTCGAGGTGATGGCCCGGGTGTCCGGTCCGCAGTCCCACTCCGCATGATCCGGGCCGCCCTCAGGAGCCTGCTCGGCCGCAAGCTGCGCCTGCTGCTGAGCACGGTCGCGATCGTGCTGGGCGTCGCGTTCCTGGCGGGGATCCTGATGTTCTCCGACACACTGAACCGCAGCTTCACGGCCCTGTTCGCCTCGACCGTCGGAGACGTCGTGGTCCGTCCCCAGGGCGGACAGATCGAGCTCGGGCAGGTCTCGACGCAGACCCTTCCGGCTTCGCTGGCCGACGACCTGCGAGCGCTTCCGGGCGCCGCCCGCGTCGACGGCAACGTCACCGCGCTCAACGTCTACGTGGTGTCGGCCGCGGGCAAGGTCGTCGGCGGGGCCGGGCCGCCGGCCTTCGGTGGCAACTGGTCGGATGCCCCGGCCGGGCACGGGATCGAGGGCCTGGTGATCCAGGAGGGTCACGAGCCGCACGGCGCGGACGAGGTCGTGCTGGACAGCGGGACCGCACACCGTGCGGGGTACTCCCTCGGTGACACCGTGCCGATCGTCACGTCCACCGACCGGCTCAACATCAGCGCGACCCTGGTCGGGATCGCGGGCTTCGCGGACGGCGGCACCCTGAACGGCGCGACGTACGTCGCCTTCGACACCGCGACCGCGCAGCACCTGTTCCTCGACGGTGCCGACGCCTACACCGACTTCTGGATCACGGCCAGGAGCGGCACGTCCCAGACCGAGCTGGCGGCCGAGGCGGAGGCCGTGCTGCCCGACGGGGCCGAGGCAGTGACCGGTGACGTCGCGGCCGACGAGAGCGCGTCGGGCCTGCTCGACCGGATCGACTTCCTCACGACGTTCCTGCTGATCTTCGCCGGGATCGCCCTCGTGGTCAGCGCTTTCATCATCGTGAACACGTTCTCGATCCTGGTCGCGCAGCGCAGCCGCGAGCTCGCCCTGCTGCGGGCCCTGGGCGCCTCGAGACGCCAGGTGATCCGGTCGGTGGAGATCGAGGCCTTCGTGATCGGCGTGCTCGGCTCGACGCTCGGTCTCGGGCTCGGCATCCTGCTGGCGAATGCCATCGAGGCCCTCGTTGCCACGTTCGGGCTCGACCTGAGCGGCCAGCCGCTGGTCCTCGCCCCGCGGACCGTGCTGGCGGCGTACGCCGTCGGCATCGTCGTCACCATGGTCGCGGCCTGGTTCCCGGCCCGCCGGACCGGCCGGATCCAGCCGGTCGAGGCGCTGCGCGACGACATCGCGCTGCCGGAGTCCTCCCTGCGCCGGCGTCTCGTCCTGGGCGTTGCCCTGGTGGCCCTCGGCGTGATGGCGCTCGGTGCCGGCCTGTTCGCAGGCGTCCCGCACGCCGGCTGGTTCGTCGGTCTCGGGGTGCTCGGCACCCTCCTCGGCGTCACCGCGGCCAGCCCCGTGCTCAGCCGGCCGTTCCTGCGCGCGGCCCGGTCGGCCTACGCGAACCTGTTCGGCCCGATGGGCAACCTCGCCGGGCAGAACTCGCTGCGCAACCCGCGCCGTACGACCGCGACCGCGTCGGCGCTGATGATCGGCCTGACGCTGGCGTTCACGGTCGCGATCCTGGGGGCGTCCGCGAAGGCCTCGGTGGACAGGCAGGTGGAGGAGAACTTCATCGGCGACTTCATCGTCAGCAGCACCTTCGGCCAGCCGTTCTCGGCGAGCATCGCCGAGCGGATGGCCGACGTGGACGGGGTCAAGTCGATCCTGCGGGAGCGCTACGGGATCGGCAGGTACGACCATTCCCGCCAGGGCGTCGGGGCGACGGCCGCAGCTGACATAAGCGCCTTCGGCCTCACCATGGACGCCGGCCGGGCCGAGGACCTGGCCGACGACACGGTCCTCCTCGAGGCAGACTGGGCCCGCTCGCACGGCCTCGACGTGGGGGACAGCGTGAAGGTCGAGATGCCCACGGGCAACCAGTCGTGGACGGTGGTCGGTCTCTTCCAGGACAACCCGATCGTGTTCTTCCCGATCCTCACCACGACGGGCACCCTCATCGCGTCCGGCTTCCCCGACCAGGACAACTACGTCGTCATCTATGCGGAACCGGGCACCACCGGACTGCAGGCCCGCCTCGACGACGTGGTGGCGAAGAGCCCGGTCGTCAGCGTGAAGAACCAGCAGGAGTTCGCCGCCGAGCAGCGGGCGCCGATCGACCAGATCATCGCAATCATCTACGTGCTGCTGGTCTTCGCCGTGGTGATCGCGGTGCTGGGTATCGTGAACACGCTGGCGCTCTCGATCATCGAGCGCACCCGTGAGATCGGCCTGCTCCGGGCCATCGGGGTCAGCCGGCGGCAGCTGCGCCAGATGATCCGGCTCGAGTCCGTCGTCATCGCGTTCCTCGGCGCCGTGCAGGGCGTGGTGCTCGGCATCGGCTTCGGGATCACCCTGATGTACGCCGTGCGCGACGAGGGGCTGGACGTGATCAGCATCCCGGTGGTCCAGCTGCTCGTCTTCCTCGTGCTCTCGCTCGTGGTGGGCGTGCTCGCGGCGGTGCTGCCCGCGCGTCGGGCTGCGCGGCTCGACGTCCTCCGGGCGATCTCGACGGAGTGACGCAGGCGCCAGAACCACTCGCCCGCGCAAATCAAAGCGGTCTAGTCCCCCATTATCGGGACGGGAGGGGTCCGGCCCGTTTACTTTGGTTTCGTGGAAGAGGTGCTGGTGTCCGATGGCCGTGCTCTCAAGCACGTACAGGTGCGCGAGTACGTCCGCTCCCTGGTCACCGGGACGGCTCCTGGGTCGCCGGCACCCTCCGAGCGGGAGCTGGTCCACCGGTTCGGCGTCGCCCGGATGACAGTCCGCCAGGCGATGGACGCTCTGGTCGTCGAGGGGTTGCTCGAGCGGATCCCGGGGCGCGGCACCTTCGTGGCCCGGCCTCGCCGGGTGGCCAGTCGGGTGACCAGCTACACCGAGGAGATGTCGCGTCGCGGCATGCTCGGCGAGTCGCAGACCCTGCTGGCCCGCCGTGAGCAGGCCGGCCCCGGCGTCGCCCGCGCCCTGAGCCTCACGGAGGGTGACGCGGTCATCCACTGGCGTCGACTGCGCCGCGCCGACGGTGTCCCGATGTGCATCGAGGACGCCTACCTCAACGAGGTGCTGCTGCCGGGATTCCTGCAGAGCGGCATGCCGACCAGCCTCTACGAGGCCCTCGAGCAACGGGGCATGCGACCGACCTGGGCCGAGGACTCGGTCAACGCCGACGGCTGCACGGTCGAGGAGGCCGCCCTGCTCGAGCTCGAGACCGGGTCAGCCGTCCTGCGGCACTCCCGTCGGGCGATCTCCGGCGACAAGGTGGTCGAGGTGTCGCGCACCGTCTACCGGGCCGACCGGTTCACCCTCTGGGTCCAGCTCGGCCAGGAGAGCTGAAGGCGCTAGCCGAGCTCGCCCAACGCGGCGACCGGCTCGCCGGTCTCCTCGCAGACCCACACCGGGTCCGGCCCGCCGAGGTCCGGCTGGATGTGGAGGGCGTGGACCGGCCCCTCCTCGCAGCTCAGGCAGATCGGCCACCGTCCCACCGTGTCGAAGAGGGCGTCCTGCACGTCCTGGGCGACCAGCCCGGCGACGTACACCGCGCCCTCGGGCCACTGCTCGGCCCACCACTTGCGAGCCGACACGGCATCCTCGAGTGCGTCGACCGCGGAGGGAGTGGCGTGGTTGCGGGCCGTGAGATCGGCCAGCACCCGAGCCCTGGCGTCGAAGAGAAGCGCGTTGTCCACATCCCCATTGTGCGCGGGGCGCAAGGCCGGCCGTGCCGCTCGAGTCGACGGGCGTGGAGATCGAACGTGCTCGACGTCCGGCGTCCCGATCCCGACGGGCCCTACAGTCGATCCATGAGCGATCCGCTCCTCGAGGTGACCGTGCTGCATGCGCGCGACGTCACGGGTGCCCAGGAGGGCGGAGCCGACCGCCTGCACCTCGTCGGCGACGGCGTCGGGCACACCGGACTGTCGCCCGAGCCCGCCGCGGTGTCCGCGGCGTGCCGTGAGGCCGAGGTTCCGGTCTTCGTGCTGCTCCGGCTCAACGACTCCTGGACCACCACCGGGGGTGAGCTGGCCCGCCTCGTCGGGCTTGCGGAGGACTATCTCGGCTGTGGTGCTGCCGGGATCTCCTTCGGGTTCCTTGACGCCGATCTCGAGATCGACACCGAGGTGTGCAGCCACCTCACCGACGCCCTGGCGGGCGTGCCGTGGACGTTCCACCGCGCCGTCGACTCGACCCTCGACCCGCGCCGCTCGTGGCGCCTGCTGCTGGATCTGCCCGGACTGGTGGCGGTCTGCTCGGCCGGGTCGCCGCAGGGCATGGCGAGCGGGTACGACGACCTGCTCGCGACCGCGGAGTCCGACCCGGCGGTCGCCACCCTGATGATGCCCGGTGGCGGCCTGCTCGCCGAGCACGTGCCCTGGCTGCTCCGCGCCGGCGTGCGGCAGTTCCACCTCGGCACGCAGGCCCGGCCGGGCGCGTCGTACAAGTCCTACGTCCAGGCAGACCACGTGCGCTCGTGGAGGCTCCTCCTGGACGCCGCCGCCGCGCGGGCGCATCCCTCCGCCGGCACCGCCGGATGATCCTGATCGACCCGCCCAACGCCTCCGGGCACGGACGCCTGTGGTCCCACCTCGCCAGTGACGAGTCGTACGACGAGCTGCATGCCTTCGCACGGACCCTCGGGATCCCCGAGCGCGGCTTCGACCGCGACCACTACGACGTCCCGGCGGAGTGGTACGACGACGTGGTCGCCGCTGGCGCCGAACCGGTGTCCTCGCGGGCGCTCGTCCAGCGACTGGTCCGCGCGGGCCTGCGCCGACGCAAACCCGGCCGCGGGCCCTCCGGGCCACAGCTCGTTTGACGTCCCCGGCGGGACAGGCGCGCGATCCGCAGCGCGACTAGCCCCCGAGGGTCGCGAGCTCGGCCTCGACGTTCGCCCGCGCGGCGTCCTCCCATCGCTCGCGCGCGTACGTCGTGTGGAACAGGTGCGGCTTCGCGAGGAGACCGCGCAGGACCTCGGACCGCCCGAAGCGGAACGACTCGTCGTCGACGTGGGCGTACTCCGTGCGGACGGCTCCGACGTACTCCCCGTAGCGGCGCTGCGGTGCGGCCAGGATCGCCAGGTCCGCGTCGGACAGGGCGCAGCCGTTCGAGTCGTCGTCCTCGGGCAGGTGGGTCTCGGTGAGGCGCACAAGACGAGCCACCTCGGTCACCACCGGCGGCTCCACGACTCGGGCGAGCGCGTCCTCTGCCCAGATCGCCGAACGCTCCTCGGCGTCGCGCTCCCCGTCGTACACGCCGTCGTGGAACCACGCCGCCAGCACCACCGGTACCCGGTCGTAGGCCACGCCCGCGGCTGCGAGCTCGTCGAGACGGCCCAGCACCTCGGTCAGGTGTCGGGTGTCGTGGTAGCCGCGGGTCGAGTCGGCGTAGGCGGCGAGCAGCGCGTCGCGCAGGGCGTCGGCGGCGGACAGCGGCCACGAGTCAGGCAGATCCACCACAGCATTCAAGCAGCGCGGTACGGTGCCGCGGAATCAACCTGATGGCACGAGGTCGGAGGAACCATGGCGGCAAGCGAAGAACGCATCCGCGAGGTCGTCGAACGGTATGTCGCCCTGGTGGCGACCGGATCGGCCGACGAGATCGCCGACCTGTACGCCGAGGGCGCCACCGTCGAGGACCCGGTCGGGAGCGAGGTCCTCACCTCCCGCGAGCAGATCCACGGGTTCTACGCGACGCTCGAGGTGCTCGACCAGGAGACCCGGCTGATCGAAGCGCGCATCACCGGGGGTGAGGCGGCGTTCCTCTTCGAGGTCCGCACCACGTCCGACGGCGTCACCTACAGCCTGTCGCCGATCGACGTGATGACCTTCGACGACGACGGGCTGGTGACCAGCATGCGCGCGTTCTGGGGCCCGGGCGACCTGGGCACCGCCTGACACCGAGCTGGCACTCAGGCCGGCGGGCCCAGCTCGGGCGGCAGGGGACCGTCGTGCAGCACGACCAGACTGGTGACCGCCCGGGTCAGGCAGACGTAGAGCCGGCGCAGACCGGTGACCCGGTCCGGCTCGGCCGCGACGATCCCGGCCGGGTCGACGAGCAGCACGTGGTCGAACTCCAGGCCCTTGGCCAGGGTCGCCGGCACCAGGTCGAGGTGCGCCAGGAACTCCGAATCGCCCTCGCTCGCCGGGTCGGCGCCGAGCACCGCGAAGCCGATGCCGGCAGCCGCCAGGGCCCGGCCCACGCCGTCCAGCCGGGCGTCCGGGCAGATCAGCCCGATCGAGCCCTCGCGGACGATGGCCGAGCGCACCGCCTCGACGACCGGTTCGTCGGACGCGTCGGTCGCGAGTACGAGCAGCTCACCGCGGGCGCGGCGCACGGAGGTGGGTGGCTCGAGGGTGGGAGCGACGTGCGGCAGCAGCCGGGCGGCGTACTCGATCACCTCGCCGGGAACCCGGAACCCCCGGGTGAGCTGCTCGATGTGGGCATCGGGCTTGCCGAGGTGCCCGAGTGCCTCGGCCCAGGACCGAGTCGCCCACGGTGTCGTGGCCTGGGCCAGGTCGCCGAGCACGGTGAGCGAGCCCGTCGAGGAGCGACGAGCCAGGGCCCGAAGCATCATCGGAGAGAGATCCTGTGCCTCGTCGGCCACGATGTGGGCCACCGACGGGGTCCGCTCGACCAGGTCGGCCGCCTCGTCGAGGAGCACCGTGTCCGCCAGCGACCAGCGCGCCGTCCCGGGGCTGCGCGGCGCCCGCTCCCACTGCAGCTGCGCCTGCTCCGCCCCGTCGAGGATCCCGTCGGCGGCTCCGGCGAGGAACTCGGCGTCGGAGAGCAACCGCCAGACCAGCCGGCCGGGAAGGACGGCCGGCCACAGCGTGTTCGCGTAGTCCTTGACCTGCCTGCTCCTGGCGACCGCATCCTGCACCCGGTCGTCGGGAGACTCCCCGGCCAGCTCCATCGCCACCAGGATCCGGTGCGCGAGCGACTGCGGCACCATCGCTCGCGCCGCGCCGTAGCGGACTCCGCGGCTGCGAAGCGCCTCAACCAGCTCGTCGACCTCGTACGTCGCGACCCGCCACCGCCGGGACCCGCGCGGCACGACCAACCCCTCGGTCGGGGCTCGCAGGTGGCTCCACAGCGCGCGGCGCAACACCTCGGCGAGGCGGGCATCGCCCTTGAGGGTGGCGACGGCGGCGTCGTCGGAGCCGCGCACCTCCCAGGCCCTGCCGGTGACCGAGCCGGCAGACACCAGCTCCTCGATCGTCGACTGGGTGGCGTCGATCTCCCCGAGCGCGGGCAGGACGTCGCGGATGTAGCGCAGGAAGCTTGCGTTCGGCCCGACAACGAGCACGCCCTGCCGGGTCAGCTGCTCCCGGTGCGCGTAGAGCAGGTACGCCGCGCGGTGCAGGCCGACGGCCGTCTTGCCGGTGCCGGGTGCGCCCTGGACGCAGACCGAGCGGGACAGGTCGGACCGCACGATCACGTCCTGCTCGGGCGGGATGGTCGCGACGATGTCGCGCATCGGGCCGACGCGGGGCCGCTCGATCTCGGCCTCGAGGATGGCGGAGTACTCGTCGTCGGGCGTGACTGCCCCGCCCGCGGCGAGGTCCTCGTCCTCGAACGCCGTGAGCCGGCCGGCCTGGAACCCGTAGCGCCGGCGCAGCGCGACGCCCATCGGCTCGGCCCGGGTGGCGCGGTAGAACGGCAGGCTCACCGGCGCCCGCCAGTCGATCACCATCGGCTCGCCCGCGGGGTCCGAGATGTGCCGCCGGCCGATGTGGAACTCCTCGTCGGCGTAGTCCAGGCGGCCGAAGAAGAGCGGGATCGTGGGGTCGTCGGCGAGCTGCTTCATCCGCAACGAGAACGTGGACTCGAGGTACTCACGGCTGACCCAGTCGCCCGCGGCCGACGAGTCCATCGACGCCGTGCGCTCGCGCATCCTGGCCAGCTGCCGGCGGGACTCCTCGAGGTGTGCCTGCTCCGCGACCAGCTCTGCATCGGGCACGACGAAACCTCCGCGGTCGCGGGTGGTCGGGGGGAGGCGCGACGCTAACAGCCGCAGGCGGCGAGCGTCACCCCCGTTTCGGGGTCATCGCCCAGCGGATGGTGCCGGTGGCCAGCCCACCCAGCGCCCGCACGACGGTCCGCTCGGACACCGGCAGCCACGGCAGCCGCAGCGGGAGTCGCGTCCACCGTGGCATCAGCCCGATCCCGGCGGCCACCAGCACGGCGTACGGCGGCCGGGCGGCGAGCGGCAGCGGGGGACGGAACAGCAGGTAGGACACGGCCTCCCGAGCCTGGGGGGTGCCGCGGAGCTCGGGTCGGTACCCCGCCAGCGCGGCCTTGAGCTCGGCCTCGGTGGTCGGTGGGTCGACGACCCCGAGGCGACGGGCGACCTCGGCGGTCTGACGGACGTACTCGTCCCGCTCCGCCGGGTCCAGGGGGTGCTTGCCGTAGACCGTGTGCGCCAGCAGGAAGCTGTCCACCTCCGCGATGTGGACCCACTTCAGCAGGTGCGGGTCGGAGGCGGCGTACGGCGTCCCGTCGGCCATCGTCCCGGTGACCCGGTCGTGGATGGACCGGACGACGTCGACTGCCTGCTGGGCGTCGTCGGCGGTGCCGAACGTCGTCACCGCCAGGAACCTGCTGGTGCGGGCCAGGCGACCCCACATGTCGCCGCGGTAGCCCGAGTGCTCGGACACCGCGGTCATCGCTGCGGGGTGCAGTGTCTGCAGCAGCAGCGCCCGGATCCCGCCCACGAACATGGAGGCGTCGCCGTGGACCCGGCCGATGGGGCTGTCCGACTCGAACCAGCGCGGGCCCTCGGTGAAGTGGATCCGGTCGCGGTGCCTGGCCCCGTCGGGTCCCGCGACGCGCAGGAACAACGCCTCACCCAACCGCTCGCGCACCCCCACCATGTTCGCGAGCGTACGTCGCGGCCGTCCGCGGCGGGCCGCGGTCGTCGGAGGCCGTGCGAGCATGGCCCGTCACAGACCATTTCGGGAGACGTCATGACACGCAGGACCACGGCCGGACTCGTCGCCGCGATCGGCACGGCCCTTGTCTCGACCCTCACCGGCGCTGGAGCCCCGACCGCCCACGCGCAGCCGACGGCGGCCGCTGTCGCGGCGCCGGCCTACGTTGCGCCGCCCATCGAGTGGACACGGTGCGCCGACTCCTACCTCCGCCAGCAAGGGGCGAGGTGCGGGATGCTCATCGTGCCGCTCGACCACAGCGACCCCGAGGGACCGACGGTCAAGCTGGCGGTGTCGCGGATCAGGCACACGACGGCCACCGCAAGCGGGGTCATGTTCACCAACCCGGGCGGCCCGGGCGGCTCCGGGCGCTGGATGGCGACGCTCGGCGCCTCGGTTCCGCATGGAGTCGGCGGATCCTTCGACTGGTACGGCATGGACCCGCGCGGTGTCGGCGACAGCCTGCCGCGGCTCACCTGCGATCGCGGCTACTTCGACTGGGACCGTCCGGCGTACGTCCCCTCGTCGGCGACGATCATGAGGCAGTGGCGCGCGCGCACCGAGGCGTACGCCGCGGCCTGCGGCCGGGCGGGGGCCCGTCGGCTGCTGCCACACCTGCGCACCGTCGACACGGTTGCCGACTTCGAGACGCTGCGCGAGGCAATCGGTGCCGAGACGGTCGGCTTCTACGGCGGCTCCTACGGCACCTACATCGCGCAGGTCTACGCCACGCTCCACCCGGCCAGTCTGGATCGCGTCGTCATGGACGGCGTGATCGACCCGACCCGCGTGTTCTACCGCGCCAACCTCGACCAGGACCGCGCGTTCCAGGGAGACATGGACGCGTTCTTCGGGTGGCTGGGCCAGCACCCCCGGCAGTTCCACCTGGGCTCGTCGAAAGCGGCAGTCAAGGCGGCCTACCGCCAGCTCCAGGACCGGCTGGCCGACCACCCGGTCGACCGGGTCGGACCTTCGGAGCTCACCGACGCTCTCCTGCCCGCCGGCTACGGCGTGCGGAACTGGCCCTTCGTCGGGCAGCAGCTGTCCCGCCTGGTCGTCGACAACGACCCGGCGGGCATCAGATACCTCTACCGCAGCGGAAACCCCGCCAGCCAGGACACGGGGTACGCCGTCTACCTCGCCACCGAGTGCACGGACGCGCCCTGGCCCTCGGCCTGGAGCACCTGGCGGGAGGACAACGACCGCGTGCACCGCAAGGCGCCGTACCTCACCTGGGCGAACGCCTGGTACAACGCACCCTGCCGCACCTGGCCGGCTCCGGCCGGCCCCCGGGTCGCGGTCAACGGCAACGGGCTCGGCTTCGCGGTGCTGTTGATCAACGAGACGCTCGACGCGGCGACACCGATCTCCGGTGCCCTCGAGGTCCGTCGCCGGTTCCCGACCGCCTCGCTCGTCGAAGGAGTCGGTGGGCGCTCCCACGCGGCCGGCCTGTCCGGTGTCGCGTGCGTCGACAATGCCATCGCCAGGTACCTCAGGAGCGGCACCGTCCCCACCCGCCGGACGGGCAACCGGTCGGACCTCGAGTGCGGTCCAGTCCCGGTGCCGGCACCACGCAGTCCGGTGCGGCCCCGGTTGTCGCCCTGGCAGCTCTAGCTCTGAGCTGACTCAGGCGCGCCAGGTCCGCAGCCAGATGGTGTGCTGCGAACCCTGGAGATCGGCGAGCGCGGCGTCGGGCAGCGCTTCGGCGACGTCGGTGACGACGTACCCCTGCTCGCCGCGGGTAGCGAGGTACTGGCCCTCGACATTGGCGCCGTGGTCGGCCAGCAGCTGGTTCACGGCGGCCAGCACTCCCGGCACGTTGACGTGCAGGTAGCCGACCCGCGACCCCGACCCCAGCTCCGGAGCCTGGACGGCGGGCAGGTTCACCGACAGCGCGGTGCTGCCGTGCAGCGTGAAGCCGGCCAGCTTCCCGGCCACGAAGTAGCCGATCTCCTCCTGGGCCTCCTGGGTCGAGCCGCCGACGTGGGGCGTCAGGATCACGTTGTCGAGGCCGCGGAGCACGGACTCGAACTCGTCGCCCTGCCGCTTCGGCTCGACCGGGAAGACATCGAGTGCTGCCCCGGCGATGTGCCCGGAAACGATGTGGTCGCGCAGCGAGCGGTCGTCGACCACCATGCCTCGGGCCGCGTTGATGAACAGCGAACGGGGCTTCATCCTGGCGAACTGGTCGGCACCGAAGAACCCGGCGTTCCCGGGCCGCCCGTCGACGTGGAGGCTCACGATGTCGGCCTGGGCGAGCAGCTCGTCGAGCGTGCTGATCCGGCGGGCGTTGCCGTGCGCGAGCCGGTCGGCGGTGTCGAAGAAGATCACCCGGAGACCGAGCGCCTCAGCGAGGTTGGACAGCTGGGTGCCGATGTTGCCGTAGCCCACGATGCCGAGCGTGCGGCCACGGATCTCGTGGCTGCCCTTAGCGGACTTGTCCCACACGCCCTCGTGCATCCGTGCGGTCTTCTCCGGCAGGCGACGGGCCAGCGCGATGATCTCGCCGATGACGAGCTCGACGACGCTGCGCGTGTTGGAGTAGGGCGCGTTGAAGACCGCGATCCCCTGGTCCGCCGCTGCGACGAGATCGACCTGGTTCGTGCCGATGCAGAAGCAGCCGACCGCGAGCAGGTCCGGCGCGGTCTTCAGCACGTCCGCGGTGATCGTCGTGTTGGAGCGGATGCCGAGCAGGCTGATCCCGGGCAGCGCCTCCCGCAGCTCGTCCTCGCTGAGGGAGCCGGAGCGCAGCTCGACCTCGAAGCCGCGCCCTTCGAGGATCTCGACGGCGATCGGATGGATGTTCTCGAGCAGCAGGGCCTTCACGTGCCAAGCCTAGGGCGTACGCCGAGACGCAACCGAAGCGCGTCCGGAAGCGTCCTAGGCACGGTCGGTGCATGATGTGGCGATCCACAGGGGAATGACAGGACGGACGGGGCACGTGGGAAGACGTCGCACATTCGGGTGGGTCTGTACAGCGCTGACGGTGGCCCTGGCCACCGCGGCCGGGGTCGGCGGTCAGGTGGCGGCAGCACCGCTCTCCGCGAGCCCGACTGAAGTGTCCGCAGGCGTTGACCGGGACCGCGGGACGTGGCAGGTCCGCGCCCTCGGTGAAGGCCGCTACGACGTGTCGTGGACGTCCCCGACGCGCCTCCCGATCACCTCGGACCGGCCGACCATCGTGGGCGGTCGCGCGATGTCCGTCAGTGCACCGACCATCGGCGCCGACGGCCGGACCGTTCACGCGGTCGTGACGGCCGGCAAGGCGCCGACCGCGGGGGACTTCGACGTCGTCCTGTCGGGCGATCGCCTCGATGCTTCCGGAGACGACCGGCGTACCACGGCCGGCGCACCCGACGCGACCCGCGGGTCCCGCTCGTCCGCCCAGGTGCTTGCCGCGGACCCGGGCGCCCCCGGTGCGTTCGACACCGTCTCCAGTGACTACGTGCTGGACCCGGTGAAGCTGGCGGGCATGCGCGAGCCGATCGAGATGGTCGGCCATGTCGTCGAGCCCGCCCCCGACGCGGCAACCGGCCCGCGGCCCCTCGTGCTCTTCCTGCACGGTCGCCACGACTTCTGCTACAACCCGACCGACCAGGACGGCGAGTACGGCTGGCCGTGTCAGGCGCCGTTCCAGGAGATCCCGAGCCACCTCGGCTACGTCTACGTCCAGGAGCTCCTGGCCTCGCAGGGTTTCACGACGGTGTCGGTGCGGGTCAACGGCATCAACGCCCAGGACTTCCGCCTCGAGGACGGTGGTGCCGGCGCTCGCGCCACGATCATCCAGCAGCACCTCGACCACTGGACCTCGATCGCGGCCGAGCACCAGGTCGACCTGTCGCAGGTCGTCCTGGTGGGCCACAGCCGTGGCGGCGAGGGTGTCGACCGGGCCGCGATCCGCATCCCGCTGGGCGCGCCGTACCGGATCGTCGGCCAGGTCCTGATCGCGCCGACCGACTTCGCGGCACAGACCGCGCCGTACGTCCCGACGGTGACGATGCTGCCCTACTGCGACGGCGACGTGAGCGACCTCCAGGGTCAGAAGTTCACCGACACCGGGCGCGACATCGCAGCCGGCGACACCTCGCTCAAGAGCTCGGTCATGGTGATGGGCGCCAACCACAACTTCTTCAACACCGAGTGGACCCCCGGCGTCGCGGTCGCGCCGTCCTTCGACGACTGGTACGGCGACAAGACCGGCCCGTGCGGCAAGAAGACGCCGCAACGGCTCACCGCGCCCGAACAGCGTTCGGTCGGCCAGGCCTACATCGCGGGCGCCGTCCGGTTGTTCACCGGGGAGCAGGAGTTCCTGCCGCTCTTCGACGGCTCGAAGGTCACCGTCCCCTCGATCGGCGACGCCGTGGTGTTGAGCCACGCCATCGGCGGCGGCCGGGACGAACGCCGTCCCGGCATCGACACCTCCCTGTCCCTCCCGGTCGGAGCCGACACCCAGTTCTGCAACGGCGTCGTGGACTTCCAGACCAGGTTTGCCGCGTGCGGCCGCAACATGAGCGAGTTCACGACCCCGCACTGGCCGGGCTCCTACGAGAAGATCCCGACCCGGCGCGCCTTCGAGATGTCCTGGGAGGCGTCGGGCGCGAGCGGCGGCATGCTCTTCGACAGCCCGCTCGACCTCAGCACCGGACGCCTCGAGCTCCGCACGATCGTGGACCCGCGGGTCGGCGGCGTCCAGCTCGGGGTCCGCATCACCGACCGCGACGGGGCCAGCGCCGAGCTGACCCCGGTTGGCGGTGCCGACCTGGCCCCGCTGCTGCGCGGGCCGTCGGTGACGAAGGTCTGGGCCCAGACGGTCGTCGTAGACCCTTCCGGTGCGGCGGGCATCGACCTGAACCACATCAAGCGGGTGGACCTGGTCGGCAAGAGCGACCGGGGCCGGGTGTGGGTGGAAGACCTCGCCGCCGCTCCGGAGGCACTGGCACCGGTGCCCGAACGCCGGGTCCCCGTGGTCGACGTGTCGGCGCTGCGGATCGCGGAGGGCGACACCCCCGGCAGCTTCACCGCCCGGGTCCCGTTCGAGATCTCCGGCGATGTCTCCCGCCCGGCCAAGCTCGTCGTGGTGACCGCCGGCCAGGCGCGCGGCTCCGTGCAGCGGTTCGTGGTCGACCTCGCACCCGGCCAGACCTCGGGCAGCATCCCGATCGAGTACACCGCGGACGACCGTGACGACCTGTCTCCGTCCATCACCAGCGTGTCGGCGTGGGCCACCCGTGACGTCATGACCGACAGCTACCTCGGTCAGCTGCTGGTCGACGACGACGACCCGACGCCACCGATCACGATCACGCCGGTGGACAAGACGATCACGGAAGGTCAGCCCGCCCAGTGGGAGATCAGGATCGCCCGTGGGGTCGACTACGAGCTCTTCGTCGGCGGACGCGTGGTCGGTGGGCCGAAACCAGTTCTCAGGGGTGGCGACGTACCCACGTCCTGGCTGAAGACGCATGCCGCGGGTACCGACCCCGACAAACCCCTGCAGCAGCTCTTCGCCTCGATCTTCGAGCAGCTGCCCGCCGGGGGCAAGACCGTTGTCGTGTCCCTGCCGACCCGCAGGGACGGGGTCGCCGAGGGCCGCGAGTCGGTGACGGTCCTGTTCGAGATCGACCGGCAGAAGTGGCGCCGGACCGTGTACGTCGCGCCGTCGTCCTGACCCTGCTCACCTCCGCCTCAGGCGGGGAGGTCCTCCGCGTCGACGATCCGGTACGCATAACCCTGCTCGGCCAGGAACCGCTGGCGGTTCTGCGCGAACTCGGCGTCCACGGTGTCCCGAGAGACCACGGTGTAGAACCGCGCGGTCTGGCCGTCGGTCTTGGGTCTCAACAAGCGGCCGAGGCGCTGCGCCTCCTCCTGACGGGAGCCGAACGACCCCGAGACCTGGATGGCCACCTCGGCCGAGGGCAGGTCGATCGAGAAGTTGGCGACCTTCGAGACCACGAGCAGCCCGACCTCGCCGGTGCGGAACGCCTCGAACAGCCGCTGCCGCTCGCTGACCGGGGTCTCGCCCTTGATCACCGGCGCGCCGAGCGCCTCGGCGAGCTCGTCGAGCTGGTCGATGTACTGACCGATCACCAGCGTCGGCTGGTCGGCGTGCTGGGCGACGAGGTCGCGGACCACGTCGATCTTGTGATGGGTGCACGCGGCCAGCCGGTAGCGCTCCTCGGGCTCCGCGGTCGCGTAGGTCAGCCGCTCGGAGGCGGGCAGGCTGACCCGCACCTCGACACAGTCGGCCGGCGCGATCCAGCCCTG
>JAOPXM010000078.1 GCA_025965125.1 Nocardioides sp. | reverse complement strand
CGCATGAGTGCAGTTGACGTCTCCTCGCCGTCCTTGCGCGGGACCGCCGATGAGTTCTGCAGGCGGATCCGGTCACATCGGTCATGAATGCTCTCGACTTCGGACCTGCCACCACGACCGTCGCCGGACTGGTGGCGGGGGTGCGCGACGACCAGCTGCGCGCACCCTCACCGTGCCCGGCGTACACAACCGCTGACCTGCTCGACCACCTCGGCGGGCTGTGCCTGGCGTTCACGGCCGCTGCCCGCAAGGAACGTCTCCCCGGTGCCGAGGGAGGTCCCCAGGTTGACGGCTCGCGGCTCGAGGACGGCTGGCGGGTCCGCATCGGCGCCGCCCTCGACGAGCTGGCCGTGGCGTGGCGGCACCCCACGGCGTACGACGGCGTCACCCAGGCCGGACCGGTCCAGCTGCCCGCCGAGGTTGCTGCCCTGGTGGCGTTGAACGAGGTCGTGGTGCACGGCTGGGACCTCGCCCGCGCCACCGGCCAGGCCTACGACCCGGACCCCGCGGCGGTTGCCGCGTGTGCGGGCTTCGTCGCGAGCTTCGAGCCCCCGGCGGACGCCGCCGACGGTGGCCTGTTCGGCCCACCGGTCGCCGTTCCCGACGAGGCGCCCACCCTCCACCGGTTGATCGGGCTCGCCGGTCGCGACCCCGCCTGGACCGGCTCGTCGGCCTGACGAGGTCCCCAGCACCTGCTCGCACGGACGACCTGTCCGATTTCACCGGCCCCCACGACCTCCGGTAACCTCTCCGGCGGTGGCGTGTCCGAGCGGCCTAAGGAGCACGCCTCGAAAGCGTGTGTGGGTGCAAGCCCACCGTGGGTTCAAATCCCACCGCCACCGCCAGTCGAGGGCCAGACACGATGTGACTGGCCCGGCACATAGAAGCGTCTGAGGCGCTGAGCTCGACCTCCTGCGGGGTCGAGGTCAGCGCCTCAGCCGTCTCCGGCGGCTCCGTAACTCACAATGTGGTCGCGAGTGCCCAGTCAGGACGGCCGGCCGGCAGCTGCGGTGGCCCCGTGCAACGTCATGTCAACGACGTCGCTGACGAAGCCGTCGGTCAGGCGCGCATGGCCGTGGAGCAGACGATGGTAGAGGGCGCCGTAGAGCAGGTCGAGCGCCACGTCGATCTTGACGACGGCGGGGATCTCGCCGCGTTCGATCGCCCGCTCGAACACGGCCCGGGCCCGGTCGCGGCGCGGTCTCACCAAGCGGGCGACGTACTCCGTGGCGAACGCCGGGTCGGTGTGAGCTTTCGTGATGAACGTGCCGATGACGGCGGCGTACGGACGGGTGCGGACCACTCGGACCCACGGGCGCAGCAGCGCGAGGAGGTCCCCACGCAGGGTGCCCGTATCGGGCGGGTCCGCCCTCGGCGCGGTCCACTCGTAGTAGAGCGCGTCGAGCGCAAGCGCCTCCTTCGTTGCCCACCAGCGGTAGATCGTCGCCTTGCTGACGCCGGCGTGCTCAGCAATCGAGTCCATGCTCACGGCGCCGAGGCCAGGGGTGAGGAGAAGCTCCGCAGCTGCACCCAGGATTGATTCCCGTGCCTTCTCGCTCCGGGGACGTCCACGCCGTGGCCGGGCGGGTACGACGGCCTCGGTCATCAGGCGGGCCCGGTGTCCGGGCGACCCGACGGCCGGCGCCCGATCGAGTCGAGCACCTGGTGAAGGGCGGCGATGTCGCGGTCGCCGTAGCCGAGTCGGCGTGCGTCGTCGAGGGCGTCCGCCGCCGCTGAGGCGGCGGGCAACGGGACTCCCAGGCGCCGTCCCTCCACCAGGGCCAGGTGAATGTCCTTGTCCATCAGCCGGATGTCGAACCACGCCTCGTCCGGCAGGTTCAGCATCAACGGGACGCGGCTCTTCAGCATCGGCGAGCCGATCGGGCTCGCGCTCATCACGTCGGCAGCGAGCTGGGCCGGGATGCCCCCCCGCTCGGCCATGAGCAGGCCCTCGCTGAAGGCAAGCACCTGCACCGCGAGGCTGATGTTGATCGCGACCTTGAGCAGCACCCCTTTGCCGTTGCCGCCCACGTGGATCACCTGCTGGCCGAGCTGCTCCAGCAGCGGGCTGACCTCCTGGAACGCCGACTCGTCGCCACCGACCATGATCGACAACGTGCCCTGCTCGACCTGGGGGACGCTGCCGGACACGGGTGCGTCGAGCATCCGGGCGCCGGCCGAGCGCACCCGCTCAGCGACCGCCATGCTCGCCTGTGGGCTGACACTGCTCATGTCGACGTAGACCTGGCCGGCCGCGAGACCCGCGACGATCCCGTCGGGTCCGCTGGTGACGGCCTCCAGGGCATCGTCGTCGGTGACCATGCTGATGACGACCTCGGTTGCGCCGGCCACGTCCCGCGGGGTCGCATGCCAACGGAGCCCGTGGTCGATCAGCCCCTTGGCCTTGTCGGCGCTGCGGTTCGTGCCGTGCACCTCATGGCCGGCGTCCAGCAGGCGGGTGGCGATCTGGGCGCCCATCGTCCCCAGGCCGACGACGCCGACGACGCTCATGATGTGCCTTCGATCTCGGCCAGGTCGTCAGTGGTCAGTTCGAGAGCGCCCGCGCTGAGGACGGAGTCGACCTGATCGGGGCGTCGGAACCCCACGATCGCTGCATCGACGGCCGGGTTGCGCAGCGTCCAGGCGACGGCAACGGCGCCGGGCGTCGTGTCCTGGCGCTCCGCGACAGCGGCCAACCGCTGCACGAGCGCGAGGTGGGCGGAGAGCCGCGGCTCCTGGAAGCGGGCATCGCGCTTGCGCCAGTCGTCGTCGGCGAGCTGCTCGATCCGCTCGCGAGTCATCTTCCCGGTCAGGAGCCCCGAGCCCATGGGCGAGTAGACGATCACACCGATACCCTCGCGCTCCGCGAACGGCAGGATGTCGCTCTCGACGTCCCGCTCGATCAGGGAGTACTGCGGCTGCAAGGTCTCCACCGGCGCGATCTCCTGGATCCGACGCAGCTGTGTGGCGTCGAAGTTCGACACGCCGATGTGGCGCACCAGCCCCTGCTCCTTGAGCTCGGCCAGCGCCGCCCAACCCTGCTCGATCTGCGGATCCGGGATCGGCCAGTGGATCTGGTACAGGTCGATCACATCCACTTTCAGCCTCCGCAGGCTGTCCTCACACTCGCGGCGAATGGATTCGGCCTTCAAGGAATTGCTGATCTCTCGTTTGTCGTTCCACACCAGTGAGCATTTCGTGAAAACGTAGGGTCGCGACGCCGTTGCGGGACGTTCCGCTAGCGCGCGAGCCACCACTT